>NZ_JBLZWV010000063.1:0-69811 GCF_056098905.1 Pseudomonas sp. TSO6
GCCGCTGCAGTTCGATGCCCCGGATATCACGCCACCTGGCGCAGTAAGCAATATCGTGGTCGGCGCTGATGGCTTGGCCCTGAGTGGCCGTGGTGAGCCGGGTGCCACCGTAGAAGTGCGCGATGCCGACGGTAACGTCATCGGCTCTGGCGTAGTCGGTGCCAACGGCACCTTCCTCATCGACCTGAATCCAGCCGCGCAACCCGGCGAGCAACTGAGCCTGGTGCAGACCGACCCAAGCGGCAACGCCTCTGTGGCCCTCGAGTACGACGTACCGCTGACCACTGCACCGGTCAGCCCAAGCAACCTGGTCATCGATGACGACGGCACCACCCTCACCGGTTCCGCCCCGGCGGGTACTCGCGTGGAGGTGCATGACGCCAACGGCACATTGATCGGCAGCGCCATCGCCAATGCCGATGGCACCTTCAGCATCGAGCTGAGCCCGGCCCAGGCCAATGGCGAACTGCTGGATGTGGTCGCCATTGATGACAGCGGCGCGTCCTCGTTGCCCGCACAGATCACCGCACCAGACATAACCGCCCCGGCCGCACCAACCGAACTCGCTGTTAGCGCCGATGGCAGCGTCATCACCGGCCGTGCCGAACCCGGCAGCACTGTGCGTATTGTTGCCGCCGATGGCACCGAACTGGGTACGGCCGTGGTCGGCCCGACCGGCGTGTTCAGCATCAACCTCAACCCACCGCAGGTGGACGGCGAGGTCCTGCAAGCCACTGCGAGCGATGCCGCTGGCAACACGTCCGTGGCCAGCTCCGTCACTGCACCGGATATCGACGGTGTGGATACCACGCCGCCTGAAGCCCCGACTGACCTGGTAATCGGCCTGGCCGGCAGCCAACTGAGCGGCCGTGGCGAAGCCGGCACCACCGTGCAGGTGCGTGACGCAGCAGGCAACATCATCGGCACGGGTATAGTCGGCGCCGATGGCCTGTTCAGCCTGACCCTGAACCCTGCGCAAGCCAACGGCGAAGCACTGGACGTACGCCTGGTGGACGCGTCCGGCAACAGTTCGATACCACTGGAATTCACAGCCCCGGACATCACCCCGCCCAATGCCGTAACCGACATACTGGTCGGTGCGGGTGGCGCCGCCTTGAGCGGTCGTGGAGAACCCGGCGCCACGGTTGAAGTGCGCGATGCCAATGGCAGCGTGATCGGCACTGGCGTAGTCGCTGCCAACGGCACCTTCCTGATTGACCTCAGCCCAGCTGCACAGCCTGGCGAACAGTTGAGCCTGGTGCAGACTGACCCAAGCGGCAACGCTTCCGTGGCAGTCGAGTACGACGTACCGCTGACCACCGCGCCAGACAGCCCGAGCAATCTGACGATCGATGTCGACGGCACCACCCTCACCGGTTCCGCCCCTGCGGGTACCCGCGTAGAGGTACACGATGCCAACGGCACCCTGATCGGCAGCGCCATCGCCAATGCCGATGGCACCTTCAGCATCGAGCTAAGCCCGGCCCAGGCCAATGGCGAACTGCTGGATGTGGTCGCCATCGATGACAGCGGCGTGTCCTCGCTGCCGGCACAAATCACCGCTCCGGATATCACTGCGCCTGCCGCACCGACCGAATTGGCCGTCAGCGCTGACGGCACCGTGCTCACCGGCCGTGCCGAACCCGGCAGTACTGTGCGTATCGTTGCCGCCGATGGCACCGAACTGGGCACGGCCGTGGTCGGCCCCACCGGCGTGTTCAGCATCAATCTCGCGCCGCCACAAGTCGACGGTGAAGTGCTGCAAGCCACGGCAACAGATGCCGCCGGCAACACATCACCCACCAGCGCGGTGACCGCGCCGGACATTGACGGCGTCGACACTACGCCACCGGCAGCCCCGACGGATCTGGTAATCGGCCTGGCCGGCAGCCAGCTGAGCGGGCGCGGCGAACCCGGCACCACCGTAGAGGTACGCGATGCAGCAGGTACTGTGCTGGTCACCGGCACTGTCGCTGCCGATGGCAGCTTCGCAATTACCCTGACCCCGGCCGTTACCGACGGCAGCGCGCTGCAAGTCACCCTGACCGACGCCGCTGGCAACGTCTCGCAACCCGGCTCGGTCACCTCGCCGGACCTGCAGGCCCCTGCCCAGCCTACCGAGCTGGCCTTGGCTGACGGCGTAACCTTCACCGGTCGCGGCGAACCGGGCGCTACCGTGCAGGTGCGTGATGCCGGTGGCAACATCATCGGCACGGGTGTAATCGGCGCCGATGGCCTGTTCAGCGTTACCCTTGCGCCTGCCCAGGCCAACGGCGAAGCCCTGGACGTACGCCTGGTAGATACCGCCGGCAACAGCTCTGCCCCGCTGCAGTTCGATGCGCCGGACATCACTCCGCCGGCTGCGGTCAGCAACATCGTGGTCGGCAACGACGGCCTGGCCCTGAGTGGTCGCGGCGAAGCTGGCGCCACTGTCGAAGTGCGTGATGCCAACGGCGCCGTGATCGGCACCGGTGTGGTCGCCGCCAACGGCACCTTCCTGATCAACCTCGACCCGGCGGTTCAGCCGGGTGAGCAACTGAGCCTGGTGCAGACCGACCCGAACGGCAACGCCTCCGTTGCCCTCGAATACGACGTACCGCTGACCACCGCCCCAGTAAGCCCCAGCGACCTGGTGTTCGCCGAAGACGGCAGCAGCATCAGCGGCACGGCACCTGCCGGCACCCGCGTGGAAGTGCATGATGCCAACGGCGCGCTGATTGGCAGCGTCGTAGCGGGCCCCGATGGCAGCTTCACCGTGGTCCTCGACCCGGCCCAGGCCAATGGCGAACTGCTGGACGTGGTGGCCATCGACGACGCTGGCGTATCGTCCCTGCCAACACAGATCACCGCACCGGACATCACCGCACCTGCCGCCCCGAGCGAACTGGCGGTCAACGCTGACGGTACGGTAGTCACCGGCCGTGCCGAACCAGGCAGCACCGTGCGTGTGCTGGCCGCCGATGGCACCACCGTGCTGGGTAGCGTGGTGGTGGGCGCCACGGGCAGCTTCAGCATCACCCTCGACCCGGCCCAGGTCGACGGCGAAATACTGCAAGTCACCGCCACCGATGCGGCAGGCAACACCTCGACCGCTGGCTCGGTCACCGCGCCAGACATCGACGGGGGCGATACCACGCCACCTGACGCACCGACCAACCTGGTGATCGGCCTCGCCGGCAGCCAGTTGAGCGGGCGTGGCGAGGCCGACACCACCGTGCAGGTGCGCGATGCCGCAGGCACTGTACTGGCAACCGGTACCGTCGGCCCGGATGGCATCTTCGCGGTAACCTTGTCCCCTGCCGTGAACGACGGCAGCACGTTGCAAGTCACCCTCACCGATGCCGCTGGCAACGTCTCGCAACCGGGCTCGGTCGCCTCGCCAGACCTGCAAGCCCCGACACAGCCGACCGAACTGGCCTTGGCCGATGGCGTCACCTTCACTGGCCGCGGCGAACCTGGCGCCACGGTGCAAGTGCGCAATAGCGCCGGTAACGTGATTGGTACCGGCCTGGTCAACGCAGACGGCACCTTCAGCGTCACCCTGTTCCCGGCCCAGGCCAATGGCGAGGCGCTGGACGTGCGGTTGGTGGATACCGCTGGCAACAGCTCTGCACCGCTGCAGTTCGATGCACCGGACATCACCCCGCCTGCTGCTGTCAGCAATGTCGTAGTCGGTACCGGTGGCCTGGTGCTCAGCGGTCGCGGCGAGGCCGGTGCCACTGTTGAAGTGCGTGATGCCGGCGGTACCGTCATCGGCACTGCCACGGTCGGCGCCAACGGCAGCTTCGTGGTCAATCTCGACCCGGCAGCCCAACCGGGCGCCGCACTGAGCCTGGTACAGACCGACCCGAGCGGCAATGCGTCCGAAGCCTTGCAGTTCGAGGTGCCCCTGACCCCTGCCCCGGCCAGCCCAAGCGATCTGGTGGTGGCGGCTAATGGCACCAGCATCACGGGTGCTGCACCGGCCGGCAGCCGCGTGGAAGTACGCGATGCCAACGGTAACCTGGTCGGCAGCGTGGTAGTGGGCGCCGAAGGCACCTTCACTGTCATCCTCAACCCGGCCCAGGCCAACGGCGAGCTGCTGGATGTGGTCGCCATCGACGGCACGGGTGCATCGTCCCTGCCGGTGCAGATCAGTGCGCCGGATATCACCGCCCCGGCCGCCCCGAGCGAACTCGCGATCAACGCCAACGGTACCGTCGTCACCGGCCGTGCCGAAGCGGGCAGCACCGTGCGTGTGCTGGCAGCCGATGGCACTACCGTGCTGGGTACGGCGGTAGTGGGCGCCACCGGCAGCTTCAGCATCACCCTGAGCCCCGCACAGGTGGACGGTGAAGTGCTGCAGGTCACCGCCACCGACGCCGCCGGCAATGCCTCCAGCGCCGGTAGTGTCACGGCCCCAGACGTCGACGGTGTCGATACCACGCCACCCCAGGCGCCGACCAACCTCATCGTCGGCCTGGCCGGTGGCCAGCTGAGCGGCCGTGGCGAAGCGGGCGCCAGCGTGCAAGTGCGCGATGCCCAGGGCAACGTGCTGGCCAACGGTACGGTCAACCCGGATGGCACCTTCCAGATCAGCCTGGCCCCGCCGGTGAACGATGGCAGTACGCTGCAAGTGGTGCTGACCGATGCCGCCGGCAATGCCTCTACCCCTGGCACGGTGGCCACCCCAGACCTGCAGGCCCCCGCCCAGCCGACCGGCCTGGACCTGGCCGGCGGCGTTACCTTGACCGGTAGCGGTGAAGCTGGCGCTACCGTGCAGGTGCGCGACGCCTCGGGCAACCTGATCGGCACTGGCGTGGTCAACCCGAACGGCAGCTTCAGCGTTACCCTGTCCCCTGCCCAAGCCAATGGCGAAGTCCTCGACATCCGCCTGGTGGACGCCGCGGGTAATGCCTCGACCCCATTGCAGTTCGATGCGCCAGATACCACGCCGCCTGCCGCAGTCAGCACCATCGTGGTCGGTGCAGACGGCCTGACCCTGAGCGGTCGTGGCGAAGCCGGGGCTACCGTCGAAGTACGCGACGTCAATGGCACAGTGATCGGCACTGGCACGGTGACCGCCAACGGCACCTTCCTGCTCGACCTGGACCCGGCCGCGCTGCCGGGCGAGCGCCTGAGCCTGGTGCAGACCGACGCCAGCGGCAACGCGTCCGGGGCCTTGACCTACGACGTACCACTGGTGGCCACACCGGCCAGCCCGAGCGACCTGGTAGTCGCTGCGGATGGCACCAGCGTCAGCGGGTCCGCGCCGGTCGGCAGCCGCGTGGAAGTGCATGATGCCAACGGCGCCGTGGTCGGCAGCATTGTGGTTGGCGCCGAAGGCACCTTCACCGTGGTGCTCAACCCGGCCCAAGCCAACGGCGAGTTGCTGGACGTGGTCGCCATCGACAACAACGGGGCTTCGTCACTGCCGGTACAAGTGACCGCGCCCGACATCACCGCACCCGTTGCACCAAGCGAACTCGCCGTCAACGCCGATGGCAGCGTGGTGACCGGGCGTGCCGAAGCCGGTAGCACCGTGCGCGTGCTGGCAGCCGACGGGACCACCGTGCTGGGCAGCGTCGTGGTCGGTGCCGGCGGTACGTTCAGCATCGGCCTCACCCCGCCACAAGTGGCGGGCGAGCAGTTGCAGGTGACCGCCACCGATACCGCAGGCAATGCCTCCACAGCCGGCACCGTCACTGCACCGATCATTGATAACGGCGGTGATACCACACCGCCAGCGCCTGCCACCCAACTGGTCATCAGCGTCGATGGCCGCACGGTGTCCGGCCGTGGTGAAGCAGGTACCACTGTGGAGGTGCGCAACGACCAGGGCCAGGTGCTGGTGAGCGGCACCGTGCAACCGGATGGCACATTCAATGTGCAACTGCCAACCCCGGTGGTGGATGGCTCGTCGCTGCAAGTAACCCTGACCGATGCTGCCGGCAACGTCTCTACACCTAGCCCACTGACGGCGCCGGACCAGGTAGCACCGCTGCAACCAGCCGACCTGGTGCTGAGCAATGGCGACAGCCTGGTCGGCACTGCTGAAGGGGGCGCCCGGGTGGAGGTGAAAGATGCCTCGGGCAACCTGATCGGCAGCGCCATTGCCGGGCCGGATGGCAGCTTCAGCCTGACCCTCGACCCGCCACAGGCCAATGGCGAAACCCTGTCCATCACTGTGACCGATGCGGCAGGCAACACCTCGGTGCCGCTAAGCTACGCGGCCCCGGACATCACCGCACCGGCGATCGTCAGCGACGTGGTGGCAGGCGATGGCAGCCTGGCCGTGTCTGGCCGTGGTGAGCCTGGTGCCACGGTGGAAGTGCGTGATGCGCAAGGTACTGTCATCGGTACCGGCATCGTGGCGCCAAATGGCACCTTCGTGGTTGACCTGGACGCACCGCTGGCCGCAGGTGAGAACATCGTGCTGGTGCAGACCGATGCCGCCGGCAATACCTCGACAGGGGTCAGTGTGACCGTTGCCGACACCCCGCTGCCCGAAAGCCCGAGCGGCGTGGTGGTGGCCGGCGACGGCTCCAGCGTTTCCGGTACTGCACCGGCCGGTACGCAGGTGCAAGTGCGTGACGCACAGGGCAATGTGCTGGGCAGCGTTGAGGCCGGCCAGGATGGCAGCTTCACCATCGGCCTGAGCCCGGCACAGGCCAATGGCGAGACCCTGGATGTGGTGGCGGTTGACGGCGCTGGCAACAGCTCGCTGCCGACCCAGATCACCGCCCCCGATATCACACCGCCCAATGAAGCCAGCGAACTGCAACTGAGTGCCGATGGCGGCCTGCTCACCGGCCGTGGCGAACCGGGCACCACCGTACAGGTGATCAGTGCCGACGGCACTGTGCTGGGCAACGCCCAGGTCGGTAACGACGGTGTGATCAGCGTGGTCCTGATCCCGCCGCAGACCGACGGTCAGGAACTGGACGTGGTGCTGCGCGACGCAGCGGGCAATACCTCGACCGCCACCATCGTGGCACCGGACACAGATGGCCCGCTGCAACCGTCGGGGCTGGCCATCGATACCGCTGGCATTCACCTTACCGGCCAAGGTCAGAGCGGCTCCATCGTCACCGTGCGTGACGCTGACGGCAACGTACTGGGCACCGCGACCGTGGGCGGCGACGGCCGCTTCGATGTCACCCTCAACGCACCGCAGCGCAATGGTGAAAGCCTCACAGTCGAAGCCACTGACAACCTGGGCAACAGCGCAGGGCCAGTAGACTTCACTGCACCCGACTCCACCCCTCCGCAAGTGGTCACCACCCCGGCCATCGATGGCACCGGCACCACGGTCACCGGCAACGGCGAACCCGGTGCCACCGTCACCGTGCGCGGGCCGGACGGCAGCGTGCTGGGCAGCACCGTGATCGGCACTGGCGGCGCATTCGAAATCACCCTCGACACGCCGCAGACCAACGGCCAGGCACTGACCGTGGAGCAACGCGACCCGGCTGGCAACCTGTCAGCGGCGGTCGACTTGCCAGCACCGGATACCCAGGCACCCGATATACCCACCGGCCTGGTCCTGGCTGGCGACGGCAGCAGCCTGAGCGGCAGCGGCGAGCCTGGTGCGCAGGTGACCGTGACCGGCGCGGGTGGCGCAGTACTGGGTACCGCAACGGTCCAGCCTGACGGTACCTTCCAGGTGACAATCGACCCACCACAGCTCAATGGCCAGACGCTGTCTGTCACCCAGGCCGACAATACCGGCAACGACTCGCCCGCCGGTACCGTCACCGCACCTGACCTGGAGGCGCCGTTGCCGGCGCAAGGCCTGGGCCTTGACCCTACCGGCACAGTGCTCAGCGGGCAGGGTGAGGCTGGCAGCACCGTAGAGGTACGCAACGCTGCAGGCGACCTGCTGGGCACCATACCGGTGAATCCGGACGGCACGTTCGAAGTGACACTTGCCCCCGCCCAGACCAACGGTGAAGTGTTGTCGGTGGTGCTGATCGATGGCGGCGGCAATGCCTCGCCGTCGGCGACCTTCACCGCTGACGACAGCACAGCACCGACCGCTCCGGCCGACCTCACCATCACCCCGGGCGGAAACGCCATTCAGGGCTCCGGCGAGGCAGGCAGCACCGTTGAAGTACGCAACGCTGGCGGCGACCTGCTTGGCACCGTGGTAGTACCGGCAGGTGGCAACTTCACCGTGCCGCTGGCACCTGCACAGCTGGACGGCCAAACCCTGCAGGTAACCCTGACCGATGCCGCGGGCAACGTTTCCGACAACACACCGATCAATGCACCGGACATCACCCCACCGGCCCTGCCGACCGGGGTTGAGGTCAGCGAGGATGGCACTACCGTCAGCGGCAACGCGCCGGGTGCAGAAACCGTGACCGTGCGTGACGGCGCTGGCGTAGAAACCACGGTTCCGGTGAATGCCGACGGCAGCTTCAGCGTGACGCTACCGACCACCCAGAACAACGGCGAAACCGTGACCGTGATCGTCACCGACCCGGCTGGCAACAGCTCGGCGCCGATTACCGTCACCGCACCAGACAACACCGATCCGGAACCCGCCACCGGCGTGACCGTGAGCCCGGATGGCAGCACCGTTGGCGGTACCGCCGAGCCGGGTAGCACCGTGGTCATCCGCGACCCGGTCACCGGCGACGACCTCGGCACCACAACTGCGGGCCCGGATGGCACCTTCGTGATACCGGTAAACCCGCCGTTGACCTCGGACGATCAAGTCAGCGTGGTGGTCATCGACCCTGCAGGCAATGAATCCGATGGCGTTACCCTGACCGGCCCGACCGGCACCGAGGTAGCAACGCCTGCAGGCTTGGCCATCAGTGCCGACGGCTTCGTGCTGACGGGTACCGGCACGGTCGGCTCGCTGATTACCGTGACTTCCGGCGGCACCACCCTGGGCACCGCGACGGTGGGCAGCGATGGCTCCTTCCGGGTGTTCTTCGGCAACGCCCAGCTCAACGCGCAAACCTTGCAGGTCAGCGCACGTATCGGCGCCGATGGCCAGCCATCGGTTCCGGCCACCGTAGTCGCCAACGACACCACCGCGCCAAACGCACCTACCGCAGACATCGACCGTACCGGCAGCACGCTGACCGGCCAGGGTGAAGTGGGCGCAACCGTGCGGGTCACCGACGCCCAGGGCACCCTGCTCGGCAGCGCCGTGGTCGGCAACAATGGCTTGTACAGCGTCAACCTCTCTCCGGCTGCGGCAAACGGCCAGAACCTGATCGTCACCCAGGCCGACGCCGCCGGTAACGTATCGTTGGCAGCCAGCGTGCAGGCACCCGACCTGCAAGCACCGCTGGCGGCCAGCAACCTCAGCCTGAACAGCGCGGCTACCGTGCTCAGCGGCCAGGGCGAAGCCGGCGCCACAGTGACCATTCGCGATGCCAGTGGCGCCATCCTGGCCACCGGCACCGTCAACCAGAGCGGCCAGTTCCAGGTCACCCTGCCCAGCGCGCAAACCACCGGCAGCCCGCTGCAGGTCACTCTCAGCGATGCTGCCGGCAACGTCTCCGGGCCGGCCAACCTCGCCACGCCAGACCGCACGCCACCCGCCGCCATCACCAACCCGGCCTTGAGCCAGGATGGCCGGCAGCTTTCCGGCAGCGGTGAGGTGGGCGCCACGGTACAGGTACGCAACGCTGCCGGTGCGGTGCTAGGCACCGCCACGGTGGGCGCCGACGGTCGCTTCACGGTGACCTTCGACACCCCGCAAGCCAACGGCCAGGCTATCGGCGTCACGCAAGTGGATGCCGCCGGCAACACTTCGCCAGCAGTCAATGTGACGACCCCGGACCTGACCCCACCCGCGCCGCTGACCAACGTAGCGTTGAACAACAACGGCCTGACCCTGACCGGCCTGGGCGAAGCCGGCGCCACAGTCACCGTACGCGGCCCGGATGGCACCATCATCGGCACCGGCCTGGTGGCGGCCAATGGCAGCTTTACCCTCACACTCAACAGTGCCCAGCTCAACGCCCAGCACCTGAGCGTTACGCAAACCGACGCGGGCAACAACACCTCCCCCGCCGTGGCAGTTACCGCGCCGGACTTCACCCCGCCTGCGGTACCCACCGCACTCGCCCTGTCCGGTACCGGGCTGCAACTGACCGGTAACGCCGAAGCCGGCAGCACCGTGACCGTACGCGATGCCAGCGGCAACGTGCTGGGCACGGCGGTAGCCGGCAGCAACGGCACTTTCCAGGTCGCCCTGAACAGTGCCCAGACCAATGGCCAGACCTTGCAGGTGACCGCCACCGACGCAGCCGGCAACGTGTCGCCGACCGCGCCTTACACTGCGGCCGACACCACGCCGCCAGCCGCCGTGACCAACCTGGCGGTTTCCGCCAGTGGCGCCACCCTGACAGGTAATGGCGAAGCAGGCGCAACCGTGACCGTGCGGGCACCTGACGGTACCGTGCTGGGCACCGCCACAGTGGCAGCCGACGGCCACTTCAGCGTGCCCCTGTCGCCGGCGGCGATCACGGGTGAAAGCCTGAACGTGGTCCAGGCCGATGCCGCACAGAACGTCTCCCCTGGGCAAAGCGTCACTGCGCCGGGTGTTCTGGCACCGGCTACACCGGACAACCTGGTACTGGCCGCCGACGGCCTGTCGGTGACCGGCACGGCCGACGCGGGCAGCACAGTCAAGGTGTATGGCCCCAACGGCGAATTGCTGGGCAGCAGCCCGGTCGCCAACGACGGTACCTTCACGGTCAACCTGGGCAGTGCACAGGCCAATGGCGAGGTGCTGCAGGTCAGCGCAACGGGCACCGATGGCGCAGTATCGCTGCCCGCCACCCTCCAGGCACCGGACACCACGGCACCGCAACCGCTGACCAACCTGGTGCTGTCCAACGACGGCCTGGTTCTCAGTGGCCGCGGAGAGGCAGGTGCCACCGTTACCGTGCTTGGCGAAGGCGGTATCGAGCTGGGTACTGCCGTGGTCGATGCCAGCGGCAACTTCAGCGTCAACCTGGGCGCCGCACAGATCAACGGCGAACAGCTCAGCGCCAGCCAGTCCGATGTGGCCGGCAACGAGTCCAACAGCGTCAGCCTGATCGCCCCTGACCGCGTCGCCCCGGATGCTGCCGGTAACCTGGCCTTCGCCGGGGGTGGCAGCCTGCTCGACGGTACCGGTGAAGCTGGTGCCGCCGTGCGGGTAATCGCCGCCGATGGGTCGGTGCTGGGCAGTGCAACGGTGCGTGCCGACGGCACCTTCCAGGTCAACCTCGCATCGCCTCAGGCCAACGGCCAGCAAGTGCAAGTGGTGCTGACCGATGCGGCTGGCAACCAGTCTGCCGCCAGCGCCATCACCGCACCCGACACCACGCCGCCAACGGCACCTGCCGAATTGGCCGTTTCCGGGGATGGCGTCACCCTCACCGGCCGTGGCGAAGCAGGCGCGCTGGTGACCGTGACCAACCCGGCCGGCGACGAAATCGGCAGCGCCATCGTCGATGCCAGCGGCCACTTCACCATCACCCTGAACCCGGCACTGGGCAACGCCGAGCTGCTCAGCTTCACCCAGGCCGATGCGGCCGGCAACGTGTCGGCAGTGGCAACCCTGCAAACCCCGGACTTCACCCCGCCAGCACCGCTCACCCAGGTGGTGATCAACGCCGACGGCAGTGTGGTCAGCGGCCAAGGCGAAGCCGGCGCGACGGTAATCGTGAGCAACGCCGCCGGTACCGTACTGGGCACAGGTACCGTGCTTGCCGACGGCAGCTTCCGCGTCGAACTGTCACCCGCGCAAATCAACAACCAGTTGCTGTCGGTGCTGCAGGCCGACCCACCCGGCAACGTCAGCCTGCCGGTCAGCGTACTGGCGCCGGACCACACGCCACCTGCGGCGGCAACCGAGCTGCGGCTCAATGCGGCAGGCGACGAGCTGGGCGGGGTCGGCGAAGTGGGCGCCACCGTGCGCGTCTTCGTCGGTACCACGCAGGTCGGTACCGGCACAGTGGGCGCCGACGGCACCTTCATCGTCGAGCTTGATGGCGCGCAGCTCAACGGCCAGGTGCTGCAGGTAACCCTGACCGATGCAGCCGGCAACATCTCGCCAATCAGTTCGGTCACGGCGGTGGACATCACGCCACCGGCCACTGTGATCGCCACCATCAACGACAGCGGTACCCAGGTGATCGGTACTGCCGAAGCCGGCACGCGTGTCACCGTGGTCAACAACAACGGCGACCTGCTGGGCCAGGTGACGGTCGACCCGGACGGCACTTTTGTCCTCAACCTGAACAACCCGCAGATCAACGGCGAAGTCCTCACCGTCATCGCCCAGGACGCCACCGGCAATCCGTCGGCGCCCCTGCAGGTGAACGCGCCAGACCTCACGGCGCCAGTGCAACCCGATAACCTGTTGCTCAACCCGGCAGGCACGTCGATGACCGGTACGGCAGAAGCCGGCACCACCATCACCGTGCGTGACCCGAACAACAACGTCGTAGGCACCGTGGAAGTGGGTGCAAACGGCCAGTTCACCGTGCCGATCAACCCGGCGCAGAACAACGGCCAGTTGCTCACAGTGGTGTCCACGGACGATGCCGGCAACGCCTCGGTGGTTGTCCCCTATCAAACCAACGACACCTCACCGCCTGGGGTGGTCACCGACATGGCCATCAACAACACGTTCAACGTGCTGACCGGCAAGGGCGAGCCTAATGCCACCGTCACCATCAGCCGCGGCGGATCGGTGCTCGGCACTGGCACGGTAGATGCCGCGGGTAACTTCCAGATAACGCTGGTGCCGGCTGCGGGCTCGCTCGCAACCCTGGCAGTGACGCAATCCGACGGCATCAATACCTCTGCGGTGGCGACGTACACCACACCACTGATCGCACCGCCAGTGCCCCCCACCAACGTGACGCTGGGCAGCGACGGCCTGACCTTGGCCGGTAATGCGCCTAGCGGCGTGGGCATTCGCGTCTACGATGCCGCAGGCAACCTGATCGGCACAGGCGGCGCTACCCTGAACGGCACCTTTACCCTGACGCTGAACACAGCGCAGCTCAACGGCCAGCATATTTCGGTGACTGCTGTAGCACTGGTAGGCGGCGAATCGCAGCCGACCTTCCTGCAAGCCACCGACATCACGCCACCGGCCAACCCGCTGGTGACCGGGCTGTCTCTGAACGGCCTGGTGCTGACCGGCACCGGTGAAGCAGGCGCGACGGTGACCGTGCGCGACGCCAGCAACAACGTGCTCGGCACGGCGGTGGTAAATGGCGGTGGCGTGTTCACCGTCAACCTGAACGCCGCACAGCTCAACGGCCAGGTACTGGGCGTGAGCCAGGCCGATGCTGCGGGCAATGTGTCCGGCAGTACCAGCTACACCGCCACGGACGTGCAACCACCTGCAACACCGACCAACGTCACCATCAACGGCGCGGGTACCGTGCTCACGGGTAACGGTGAAGCGGGCGCCACGGTTACGGTCCAAGGCCCGAACGGCCAGGTGGGTACCGGTGTGGTGCAAGCCGACGGCACCTTCACCATCAACCTGGCCTCGCCACAGAACGACGGGCAACTGCTGGTGGTCCGCCAGGCCGATGCTGCCGGCAACCTGTCCGGTAGCACCAGCCTGACCGCGCCAGACACCACCCCACCAGCCGCCCCGCTGGCCACCATCAACACCAATGGCACCTCGGTCAGCGGTTCTGGCCAGATCGGCAGCACGGTCACCGTGCGCAACAGCGCCGGCACCGTGCTGGGGACTGCGACAGTGGGCAGCAACGGCCTGTTCGTGGTCAGCCTGACTGCGGCGCAGATCGACAACCAGGCGCTCAGCGTCACCCTCACCGACAGCGCCGGCAACGTCTCCACCGGCACTACGCTGACCGCACCAGACCTGACCCCACCTGCGGCTGCCGGCAACCTGCTGATCAGTGCCGACGGCGGTACCCTGACCGGTACTGGCGAAGTGGGCGCCACCGTGACCGTACGCAGCGCCAACGGTACCGTGCTGCAAACCGCGACGGTGCAGCCGGACGGCAACTTCACCGTGACCCTGAGCCCGCCTCAGGACAACGGCCAGATCCTCTCGGTGACCCTCAGCGACCCGCGCGGCAACGTGTCGGGCAACGTCAACGTCACCGCGCCGGATGTGGATGCCAACGCGCCGGTCATCGCCAGCGACAACCTGGCCACCGCCACGGTCAACCTGGCAGCGGTCAGTGCCACCAAGACCTACACCGACAGCTTCACCACGCTGCTGTCGGGCTTCTCCAAGACCTACACCTGGACGGTAGCGGCAGGCACCACGGCCGACCCGACCCTCACACTGACCACCAACAGCGTGCTGGCGCTGCTCAACAACACCAGCTTCACCCTGCAGGTAAAAGACGCCAGCGGCGCCTGGGTGACCATCGCCACCGGCAACACGCAGGGCCTGCTCGACCTGATCGTGCTGCCGATCGGCTTGCAGGTGGACATTGGCGTGCTGCAAGCCGGTGACTACCGGCTGACCGTGGGCAGTGGCGGCATCGGCCTGGTGACCAACGTGAGCACCACGCTGGACATCACCTCCACCAGCCTGACCCAGTTCACCGGCACCGGCACGGCCACCTCGGGCAACGTCATCACCGACGTGGGCACCGATGGCGCGGTGGATGCCCGTGGCCCGGACAGCGCCGCCGTGCTGCAAGTGCTGAAAAACGGCAGCTATGTCTCGGCCGGTACCTCGACCACGGTCCAGGGCCAGTACGGCACCCTGGTGATCAGTGCCGATGGCAGTTACACCTACACGCCTAACGGCAGCCCGAACAGTGTCGGCAAGGTGGACGTGTTCAGCTACCAGCTGGTGCACCCGAACGGCCTGTCCGATACCGCCAACCTGTACGTGCGCATCGACAGCCCGCAAGCCACGGAGGTCTGGAGCAACACCAACTACGCTGCACCGGCCACGGTGGTCGACGCAGTCAACGATGTCGGTACCAGCCACGTCACCCTGGCCAACCGCGTGGACACCAGCAGCAGTACGCTGGGCTCGCTGAGCCTGCCGGTGATCGGTACCCGCCAGGCCACCTACACCACCACGGTTGCCGCCGATACCACGGCCAACCTGCAGGTGGTGGTCAACTCCACCAACCTGTTGAGCCTGCTCAACGGCACCACCATCGAGCTGCTCAAGCTCAACCCGGCCACCGGCCAGTATGTGCTGGTGCAGTCGGTACCGGGGGGTTCGCTGATCAGCCTGCTGGGTGGCGGCGCGGGGTATACCTTCCAGAACCAGGGGGCTGGCACCTACCACGTGCGTGTCACCGCCGGCGGCATCGGCCTGCTCAGTTCCATCACCACCAGCCTCAACGCCACCACCACGCACCTGACCGAGTTCGTGGTCAGCGGCGCCACGGCAGCCACCGGCAACCTGCTGAGTGACGACAACGTCGGTTCGGCACTGACCGTGCTGAGCGTGCTGACAGCGGCCAACACCTACACCATCCCGGGCTACAACGGGGTGAGCGTGGCCGGCACCTACGGCACGCTGCTGGTGCATGCCGACGGCAGCTACACCTACACCCTCAACCCGGGGCTTACCTCGGCGGTGGTCGGCCAGCACGACACCTTCACCTACGAGCTGACCCACCCGAACGGCACCACCGACACCGCCACGCTGACCGTCAACCTGGACAATGCTGCCGGCCTCACCACCTTCACTTCGCTGCAGGCCGACACCGGTGACGAGGCCGTAGCGCTGGCCAGCCTGGCAGCCGCCACCGATGTGATCGCCGGCACCGACGGCAACGACCACCTCGATGGCAGCCAGGGTGGCCACATCACCCTGCAGGGTGGTGCGGGTAACGACACGCTGGTGGTGGTCGACCAGAACTTCGCCAGCGTCGAGGGTGGTACGGGTACCGACACCCTGCTGTGGGGCGGCGGAGATGCCAGCATCGACCTGGGCAACCTGGCCGGGCGCGTGCACGACATCGAAGTCATCGACCTCAACGACACCAGTTCGGTGGCGCTGACGCTCAACCTGGCGGACGTGGTGGCAATCACCGAAACCGGCACCGACACACTCATCATCAAAGGGGACGACAAAGACTCGGTTCACATGACGGACAACTGGACGCTGGTCGGGAACCAAACTGCCGACGGTATCGACTATAACCAATACACGGCCCAGGAGGATCCAAGCCATCACCTGTGGGTGCAGAACGGTATCCATGTGGTCTGAGGCCGCTGCAAACCCGCCGGGCAAATGCCCGGCGGCAAGGACGACCAGCAGTAAGGGAACTATGTGAAGCGAAGCAGTCCGCTGTCACCGCTGTTGCTGGGAGCCTTCGGGCTCCTGGCCCTGAACTTCCACCCGGTTGCCCAGGCAGCCGATGACATAGACCCCCAACTGCGCCAGATCGGGCCATCGCTGTTACGCGATGCGCCCGAAGCAGTGCCCGCACGCCCCGCCACCGGCATGGCCCCGATCGCCAGTGGCGAGCGGCTGGGGCTGACGGACGCGGTGCTGCAGGCCGCTCAATGGCACCCAAGCATCGCCGAGGCCATCGGCAACCTCTACAAGCAGGGCGAAGGCATCAACGTCGCCCGCGCCGGGTATTACCCGCAGATTTCCGGCGGTATCCGCACCGGTTATGACACCGGTTATGGCGGCGACCGCAACAGCCAGGCCCTGAACCTGTCGCTCAAGCAGATGCTCTACGACTTCGGCAAGGTCGACAGCGCCGTCAGCGCGGCCCAGGCTGCTGCCGCGCGCGCCCAGGCCAATATCCTGCTGGTGGTAGACGACCTGGCCCGCGACACCGCTTATGCCTGGATCGAAACCCGCCGCTACGAGCAACTGATGACCATTGCCCGCGACCAGATTCGCGGGGTCGGTGACATTGCCGGCATGGCCCGTCAACGCAGCGACATGGGCGCCAGCACCCGCTCCGACGTGGTGCAGGCCGAGTCCCGGGTGGAGAGCGCCCGCGCCACGCTGGAGGAATATCAGTCGCAGTACGAGCGCTGGCGTTCGACCCTGGCGGCACTGATGGGGCGCATCACCCCACCGGCGCTGGCCGAGGATTCGCCAGCAGCGCTGAACCAGGCCTGCAAGCGGCCCTCGCAAGGCGATGACCGCCTGCCTGCCGTGCTCATGGCCCTGGCCCAGCGCGCCCAGGGCCAGGCCGAGCTGGCCCAGGCCAAGGCCGAGGCCTACCCGACCCTGTCGTTGCAACCGCAGGTCAACCACTACCTGGACAACGACTATAACCGCGACAACTCACGCATGGACCGCACCCAGGCAGGCATCTACCTGAACGTCGAGGTACCTATCTATCAAGGGGGTGCCATCAGTGCCCGCAGCCGCGCAGCCGGCCACGCCCTGACCGCCGCCGACTCCGCCGAAGACGCTGCCCGCCTGCAAGCCCGTCGTGGCCTGGCCGAGGCCATGGCACAAACCTCCGGGCTAGGCCGCAGGCTGACTTCGCTGGAAGCGCGCCAGGTCAGCATCCAGGAAGCACGTATGCTCTACGGCCGCCAGTACCTGGACCTGGGCACGCGGCCCCTGCTCGACCTGCTCAACGCCGAGCAGGAGATCTACCAGTCACGCTTCGAACTCGCCGGCACCCGCTCCGACCTGCTGCGCCTGGATGTCGACTGCCTGTACAACACCGGCGCCCTGCGCACGGCCTTTGGCCTTGAGGGGCGCAACCTGCAAGGGGTGGAGATCCAGCCATGACCGATTCGATCAATGTGACCCTGCCTGAACAACCCACTGCCCCCGCGGCCGAAGCGCCTCATCGACCGGACCTTGGGCCGTGGCTGGAAGTGATGCTGCAGGTGGCGCACCACTACCGCCTGGACGTGTCGCCCCAGCGTATTCGCCTGGCCGCCGTCGAGGATGCCCGCCCGCTGGATGAAATTCTTCGCCACATGGCGCGCCAGGCCGGCCTGGCCCTGCGCTTCGTGCGCTTCGACGCCAAGGGCTTGCGACAGTGGCGTACACCGCTGGTACTGGAACTGGATGATGGCCAGCTGGCGGTGGTCGAGTCGGTCACCGAAGAGGACGATCTGGCGGTAGTGTTCGCTGGAGACCAGGGCCTGACCTCACGCCTGCCCCGTGACAGCCTCAAGGGCCGCATCAACCGCGTGGCCCTGCTGCGCCCGGCACGGCCGCTGCGTGATGTGCGCACCGATGACTACACCGCACCCTACGACCGCCACTGGTTTGCCCGCATCGTGCTGCGCGACCTGCGCCCTTATGGGCAGGTGATGGTCGCCTCGCTGGTGGCCAACGTCCTGGCCCTGGCGGGGGTACTGTTCTCGATGCAGGTGTACGACCGGGTGATCCCGGCCGAATCGCTGCCAACCCTGTACGTGTTGTTCGGTGGTGTAGTGCTGGCGCTGGTGTTCGACTTCAGCATGCGCCTGCTGCGGCTGAAGGTGACCGACCTGCTCGGCAAACGCGCAGACCTGCGGGTGAGCGACCTGGTCTACGGGCATGCCCTGCGCCTGCGCAACTCGGTACGGCCGAAGTCCACCGGCTCGTTCATCTCGCAGCTGCGCGAGCTGGAATCGATCCGCGACCTGATCACTTCCAGCACCGCCACGGCGCTGGCCGACCTGCCGTTCTTCCTGCTGTTCCTGTTCGTGTTCTGGCTGATCGGCGGCGTGCTGGTGATCATCCCGCTGGTCGCATTGCTGGCCATGGTCTTGCCCGGGCTGCTGGCACAACGGCGCCTGGCCAGGTATGCCAATGCCTCGATGCGTGAATCGGCGCTGCGCAATGCCATGTTGGTGGAAAGCATCCAGGGCCTGGACGAGATCAAGGCACTGCAGGCCGAAGCACGCTTCGAGCGGCAGTGGAACCAGTACAACGCCGCCTGCGCCCATACCAACCTGCGCCTGCGCACCCTCACCAACGGCCTGGTGACCTGGACCCAGAACGTGCAGGGCGCGGTGTTTGCCGTGGTCATCGTGGTCGGTGCACCGATGGTGATCGCCGGCGACCTTACGACCGGTAGCCTGGTGGCGGCGTCGATGCTGTCGTCGCGGATGATGGCGCCACTGGCGCAACTGACCCATGTGCTGACCCGCTGGCAGCAGGCCAAGGTGGCCCTGCAAGGGCTGGACAAGCTCATGCAGTCCCCCGTCGACCACCCCGAAGGCGAAGCCCGCGTGCACCTGCCGGCGATTCGAGGCGAGTACCGCCTGCGCCAGGCCAACTTCCGCTACAGCGAGGAGTCCCCGCCAGTACTGAACATCGGTCAGCTGGATATCCAGCCGGGCGAGCGCATTGCCGTGCTCGGGCGCAACGGCGCCGGCAAGTCGACCCTGCTGCAAGCCCTGGGAGGGGCCATGGACCTGGTGCAAGGCGAGGTCAGCCTGGACGGCATCGCCATGGGCCACCTCGACCCTGCCGACCTGCGCCGTGACGTGGGCCTGCTACCACAGTACGCGCGCTTGTTCCACGGCACCCTGCGGGAAAACCTCACCCTCGGCGCCGGCCAGGCCAGTGACCAGGAGCTGGTGGCCGCGCTGGCTGCCACGGGCGCGCTGGACTTCGTCCGCCGCCTGCCCAAGGGCATGGACCACCTGATCCTGGAAGGCGGCCTGGGCTTGTCCGGCGGCCAGCGCCAGGCCCTGGTACTGTCGCGCCTGCTGGTGCGCCAGCCGCAAGTGTTGCTGCTGGACGAGCCGACTGCGTCGCTGGACGACATGACTGAGCGCAAGCTGCTGGATAACCTCGAACGCTTCTGCCAGGGCCGCACCCTGGTGATCGCCACCCACCGCCTGAGCGTGCTGCAACGGGTCGACCGCATCCTGGTGCTGGACGGCGGGCGCATCGTCATCGATGACACCCGCGATGCTGCGCTGGCCAAACTGCAAGGAGCCCAGGCATGAGCAACCATGAACTCCCGGCCTCCTACCTGGATGGGCAGGACGACCAGGCGGTGTTCCGCGCCGGCCGCATCATCACCATCTGTGCCTTGATGCTGGCCGCATTCCTGGCCTGGGCCGCCTGGTTCGAGGTGACCGAAGTGTCCACCGGCACCGGCAAGGTGATCCCCAGTTCGCGGGAGCAAGTAATCCAGTCGTTCGAGGGCGGCATCGTCGCGCAGATGAGCGTGGCCGAAGGCGACCTGGTCGAGCGCGGCCAGGTGCTGGCCCAGCTCGACCCGACCAAGACCGCCTCCAGTGTCGGCGAGAGCGAAGCCAAGTACCGCGCTGCCAAGGCCAGCCAGGCCCGCCTGCAGGCAGAGGTGACGGGCAAGCCGCTGACCTTCCCGGAAAGCCTGCGCGACTCGCCCGACCTGATAGACGCGGAAACCGCGCTGTACCAGACCCGCCGCCGCGGGCTGGAGCAGACCCTGGCTGGCATCCAGGACTCGCTGCAACTGGTGCGCAGCGAGCTGAAGATTACCGAGAACCTTGCAAAGATGGGCGCCTCCAGCCGGGTCGAAGTGATTCGCCTGAACCGCCAGCGTTCAGAACTGGAGCTCAAGGCCAACGAAGCCCGCTCCGACTACCTTGTGCGTGCCCGGGAAGAGCTGGCCAAAGCCAGCGCCGAGGCCGACAGCCTGTCGGAAGTGGTCCGTGGGCGAAGTGACTCGCTTACCCGCCTGACCTTGCGCTCACCGGTGCGCGGCATCGTCAAGGACATCGAGGTCAATACCCTGGGCGGCGTGGTGCAGCCCGGTGGCCAGGTGATGAAGATCGTGCCGATGGACGAACGCCTGCTGATCGAAACCCGCATCGCCCCACGCGATATCGCCTTCATCCACCCGGATCAGGCGGCCAAGGTCAAGATCAGTGCCTATGACTATTCGGTGTATGGCGGGCTGGATGGCAAGGTGGTAGGGATCTCGCCGGACACCCTGCAGGATGAGGTGAAACCGGAAATCTACTACTACCGGGTGTTCATCCGCACCGAGCAGGACAGCTTGCAGAACAAGGCCGGCAAGCATTTTGCGATCGTGCCGGGGATGATTGCCACGGTGGATATCCGCACCGGCGAGAAGACCATCCTCGATTACCTGATCAAACCGCTGAACCGGGCCAAGGAGGCCCTGCGCGAACGCTGATCCAGGGTTTACACACATCACCCGTGGGAGCGGGCATGCCCGCGAACACCGGCGAAGCCGGTGCCATGCACCGCGTCGCACGCTTCGCGGGCATGCCCGCTCCCACAGGGTCCCAAGCATCCCCGGGTTCTGTGCAAAATGCCTAAAGCCCGACCAAAACAGGCCGATAACCGGTTATCCCCTGTTCCCCACCGAAGGTCACCATGGCCACGCAAAATGCCCGCGCGGACTCGTTGTCCCTGCTGCTGTTCACCCTGCGCAGCGGCAAGTTGATGGCAATCAACCTGCTCAAGGTCAGCGAAATCATCCCCTGCCCGCCGCTGACCAAGCTGCCGGAATCGCACCCCAACGTGAAAGGTGTGGCGACCCTGCGTGGCCATTCGCTGTCGGTCATCGACCTGTCACGCGCCATCGGCGAGCGGCCCCTGGAAGACCCGCAAGGCGGCTGCCTGATCGTCACTGAAATCAGCCGCTCGCGCCAAGGCCTGCATGTGCAGGCGGTCAGCCGCATCGTGCATTGCCTGAGCACCGACATCAAACCGCCGCCCTTTGCTTCGGGCAACCGCTCGTTCATCACCGGTGTGACGCGGGTCGACAACACCCTGGTGCAGGTGCTGGACATCGAAAAAGTCATCCACTCAATCGCCCCACCGCAGGCCGAACCGCCTCACGGCACCTTGAGCGAAGAAGACGCCAGCCTGCTGGCCGCCGCCAACATCCTGGTGGTGGACGACAGCCAGGTGGCCCTGCAGCAGTCGGTACATACCCTGCGCAACCTGGGCATCGAATGCCACACCGCGCGCAGCGCCAAAGATGCCATCAACGTGTTGCTGGAGCTGCAAGGCACCGCGCAGGAGATCAACATCATCGTCTCCGACATCGAAATGAGCGAAATGGACGGCTACGCCTTCACCCGCACCCTGCGCGAAACCCCTGACTTCCAGCACCTGTACGTGCTGCTGCACACCTCGCTGGACAGCGCCATGAGCAGCGAGAAGGCGACCCAGGCCGGGGCCAACGCCATCCTCACCAAGTTCTCCTCGCCAGAGCTGACCGATTGTCTGGTGGTGGCCGCGCGTACCGTGGTGTTTGCCGAGCACTGATATATTAAGCGACAAACTCCCCGGCTTGCCGCCGGGGGTGAGTCGGGCATAATTCGCGCCCCTTGCAAGCAACTTGCCGGAATCGCGTATGAAGTTTTTCAGCTCTATCCTGATCACCTGCGCCCTCTTCAGCGGTGTCGCCCAGGCCTCCAGCAGCGAGGCCTGGAACGAGCAGCGCCAACAGATGCTCAAGGCCTGCCTGGCCGCCAGCCAGTTCAAGGATGCCCACGCCCGCGGCAAGCCCGCCGAGTTCGATGACCAGGTCGGCATGAGCGCCCTGCTGGTCGAAGGCGTCTACCCGCAGAAGCACATGCAGCAACGCACCGGCACCGAGCTGTGCCTGTACGACCGCCAGCACCAGCGTGCCTTCATCAGCGAGTGGAGCCCGGAAGCCAAGTGACCGACAGCTTGCGATTCGGTTGTACCGGCTGCGGCAAGTGCTGCACCGGGCACCACGTGCCCCTGACGCTGGCCGAGGCCCGCCGGTGGGCAGATGATGCCGGCCAGGTGATAGTGCTGATCGAGGCCTTCGTGACTGATGGCCCCGGTATGCCGCCTGAGCAGCGCGATCATGTGCTGCGCCGCTCGTATCCAGTGGCTTGCGGCCACGGCGAGGCACGCGTGTCGGTGACCATCGCCGCGTTCAACCCCGGGCGTTGCCGCAACCTCGACGACAACGACCTGTGCACCATCTACGACCAGCGCCCGTTGGTCTGTCGCATCTACCCGGTTGAAATCAACCCGCACATTCCGCTGCGCCCGGCCAGCAAGGACTGCCCGCCCGAGGCCTGGCAGCAGGGGCCGGAACTGATACACGGCACCCAACTGGTGGATGCGGAACTGGAAGCGCTTGTGCAAGCCTCGCGGCAGGCCGACCGCGATGACATTGCCGCCAAGGTGGCGGTGTGCCAGGCGCTGGGCATGACCACCAGTGCGCTCAAGGGCAATGGCTTTACCGCCTACCTGCCGGACATGGGCGCGTTCGCCACAGCGCTGGCGCAGGAGCAGTGGGATAACGATGGGCAGTGGACCTTGCATGTGCAGGATGAGGCGCTGGTTGCCAGCTTGCAGGGGCTTGGTTTGCGCACTACCAGTGAAACCCCGGTGTACTACGCCTTCATCGGCTTCTAGCCTGAGCGACTGCAGAAACTCATGCACGGTAACTGTGGGAGCGGGCGTGCCCGCGAACACCGGCGCAGCCGGTGCCATCCACCGCGTTGTATTCTTCGCGGGCATGCCCGCTCCCACACTGGTCCCCGGTCGCATACCACCAGGTGAAACTGACAGCGCTGTCAGCCAGCCGTCACGCTGCCGACCCGGTTCGGGGGCTATAAGATTGAGTACAGACAACCGTTTCCCTCCCTTCTGGCCAAGGTGCCCGCACCGATGCGACGTCCGTCCCGCTCTGCCTTCCTCGCCGCCCTGGCGCTCCTGGCCCTGGTGGTAGCAGGCATCTGGTTCAGCCAGCACCAGCCCGCACCGGCTACTCGCGCGCAAACCGCCATACCGGTACGCGTAGTCAGCGTCGCCCAGCAGGACGTGCCGCGCTATGCCAGCGCCATCGGCTCGGTGTTGTCGCTGCACAGCGTAGAGGTCCGGCCACAAGTGGAGGGCATACTCACCCAAGTGCTGGTCAAGGAAGGCCAATGGGTCAAGCAAGGCGACCTGCTCGCCACCCTCGACGACCGCAGCATCCGCGCCAACCTCGATCAGGCCCGTGCACAACTCGGCCAAAGCCAGGCACAGATCCAGGTGGCCGGCGTCGACCTCAAGCGCTACCGCCTGCTCAGCAGCGATGATGGCGTGTCCAAGCAAACCCTCGACCAGCAACAAGCACTGGTCAACCAGCTGCAGGCCACGGTCAAGGGCAACCAGGCGGCCATCGCCAATGCCGAGGTGCAACTCTCCTACACACAGATACGTTCACCGGTAACCGGGCGCGTCGGCATCCGCAATATCGACCCCGGCAACCTGGTGCGCACCAGCGACACCCAAGGGCTGTTCAGCGTGACCCAGATCGACCCGATCGCTGTGGAGTTCTCGCTGCCGCAACAGATGCTGCCGACCCTCCAAGGCCTGCTCAAGGCGCAAGCCCCTGCGCTGGTCGAGGCCTACATGGATGCCGATGGCGAGCGCAACCTGCTGGGCGCAGGCCACCTTGCGCTGATCGACAACCAGATTTCGGCCAACACCGGCACGGTGCGGGTCAAGGCCGAGTTCGACAACAAGGACGGCCTGCTGTGGCCGGGGCAACTGGTCACCGTACGGTTGCGCACGGCGATGGACGAAGACGCCCTGGTGGTGCCGCCGCCCGTGGTGCAACGCAGCATCGATGGCCACTTCGTCTACCGCGTCGACGGCGACAAGGTCACCAGCGTGCCGGTCAAGGTGCTGTACCAGGACAGCACGCTGAACATCGTCGCCGGGGTCAAGGCCGGTGACCAGCTGGTGCTCGACGGCCAGTCGCGCCTCAAACCCGGTTCCAGGGTCGAGATCACCCCTGATGCCCCGGCGCCTGCCGACATGGCCGACCGCAGGAGCCAGCCATGAACACCCGCAATGGCGTCTCGGCCTGGTGCATCGACCACCCCATCGCCACCCTGCTGCTGACCTTCGCCCTGGTGCTGCTGGGCGCCATCGCCTTCCCGCGGCTGCCCGTGGCGCCGCTGCCCGAGGCCGATTTCCCGACCATCCAGGTCACTGCCCAGCTGCCCGGTGCCAGCCCGGAAACCATGGCCTCTTCGGTGGCCACGCCGCTGGAGGTGCAGTTCAGCGCCATCCCCGGCATGACCCAGATGACCAGCAGCAGCGCGCTGGGCTCGACCACGCTGATCCTGCAGTTCACCCTCGACAAGAACATCGACACCGCCGCCCAGGAAGTGCAGGCGGCAATCAACACCGCCACCGCCCGCCTGCCCCAGGACCTGCCCAGCCCGCCCACCTGGCGCAAGGTCAACCCGGCCGACAGCCCGGTGGTTATCCTCACCGTCAGCTCTGCACAGATGCCCGGCAACGAGCTCAGCGACTACGCCGAAACCCTCCTGGCCCGCCAGCTCAGCCAGATCGACGGGGTCGGCCTGATCAACATCACCGGCCAACTGCGCCCGGCCATACGGGTGCAGGCACAACCCGAGAAACTTGCAGCCATCGGCCTGACCCTGGCCGACGTGCGCCTGGCCATCCAGCAGACCAGCTTGAATCTGGCCAAAGGCGCGCTGTACGGCGAGCACAGCGTGTCGACCATCGCCGCCAACGACCAGCTGTTTCACCCCGAAGACTATGCCCAGCTGATCGTCAGCTATCGCAATGGCGCCCCGGTGCACCTGAAGGACGTGGCCAAGGTGATCAACGGTGCCGAGAACGCGTATGTAAGGGCCTGGTCGGGCAATCAGCCCGGGCTTAACCTGGTGATCTTCCGCCAGCCCGGGGCCAATATCGTCGACACCGTGGACCGGGTGCTCGACGCCTTGCCGCGCTTGCAGGAAATGCTGCCGGCCTCGGTTGAAGTGTCGGTGCTGCAGGACCGCACCCAGACCATCCGCAGCTCGCTGCACGAGGTCGAGCTGACCCTGATGATCGCTGTGGCGCTGGTGATCGGAGTAATGGCGCTGTTCCTGCGTCAGTGGTCGGCCACCTTCATTGTCTCCAGCGTGCTCGGCGTCTCGCTGATCGCCACCTGCGCGCTGATGTACGTGTTCGGTTTCAGCCTCAACAACCTGACCCTGGTGGCCATCGTCATTGCCGTCGGCTTCGTGGTCGACGACGCGATCGTCGTGGTGGAAAACATCCATCGCCACCTGGAAGCCGGCGACGATAGCCGCACCGCGGCGCTCAAAGGCGCCGGCGAGATCGGTTTCACCGTGGTGTCGATCAGTTTCTCGCTGATCGCCGCCTTCATTCCACTGCTGTTCATGGGCGGTGTGGTGGGCCGGCTGTTCAAGGAGTTCGCCCTGACCGCCACCGCGACCATCCTGATTTCGGTGGTGGTATCGCTGACCTTGGCCCCCACTCTTTCGGCGCTGTTCATGCGCCGCCCACCCGGCGACCACCAGGGCGGGTTCGGCCAGCGCCTGCTGGGTTGGTACGAAAAAGGCCTGGACCGCGCGCTGGCCCACCGGCGGATTACCCTGGGGGTGTTCGGCATTACCCTGGCGCTGGCCGTGGCCGGCTACGTGGGCATCCCCAAAGGCTTCTTCCCGCTGCAGGACACCGGCTTCATCCTTGGCACCACCGAGGCAGCGGCGGATGTGTCCTACCCGTCGATGATCGAGAAGCACCTGGCGCTGGCGAAGATCATCGGTGACGACCCGGCAGTGCGCGCCTATTCGCACTCGGTGGGGGTGACCGGCAGCAACCAGACCATCGCCAACGGCCGTTTCTGGATCTCGCTCAAGCCCCGCGGCGAGCGAGACGTCTCGGCCAGCGAATGGATCGACCGGCTCCGCCCGAAACTGGCGCAGGTGCCGGGCATCGTCCTGTACATGCGCGCCGGCCAGGACATCAACCTCAGCTCCGGCCCGTCACGCACCCAGTACCAGTACGTGCTCAAGAGCAACGACGGGGTCGCGCTCAACCTGTGGACCCAGCGCCTGACCGACCGCCTGCGGGAAAACCCGGCGCTGCGCGACCTGTCCAACGACCTGCAACTGGGCGCCAGCGTCACCCGCATCGATATCGACCGCCAGGCCGCAGCGCGTTTCGGCCTGACCACCACCGACGTCGACCAGGCCTTGTACGATGCCTTCGGCCAGCGCCAGATCAGCGAATTCCAGACCGAGACCAACCAGTACAAGGTCATCCTCGAACTGGACGCGCAACAGCGTGGCAAGGCTGAAAGCCTCAATTTCTTCTACCTGCGCTCGCCCCTGACCAACGAGATGGTGCCGCTGTCAGCCCTGGCGCATGTCGCCGCGCCAAGCACCGGGCCGCTGTCGATAAGCCATGACGGCCTGTTCCCGGCCGCCAACCTGTCGTTCAACCTGGCCCCCGGCGTGGCCTTGGGCGACGCGGTGCAGATCCTGGAGCGTGCGCAGCGCGAGCTGGGCATGCCCGACTCGATCACCGGCAACTTCCAGGGCGCCGCTCAGGCGTTCCAGAGCTCGCTGTCGAGCCAGCCCTACCTGATCCTCGCCGCGCTGGTGGCGGTTTACATCATCCTCGGCGTGCTCTACGAGAGCTTCGTCCACCCGCTGACCATCATCTCCACCCTGCCCTCCGCCGGCCTGGGCGCGATCATCCTGCTGTGGGCCAGCGGGCAGGACTTCAGCATCATGGGCCTGATCGGCGTGGTACTGCTGATCGGCATCGTCAAGAAGAACGGTATCCTGCTTATCGACTTCGCGCTCGAAGCCCAGCGCCATCACGGCATGACGCCCGAGCAGGCGATACGCCAGGCCTGCCTGGTGCGCTTCCGCCCGATCATCATGACTACCCTGGCCGCATTGCTGGGCGCAGTGCCGCTGATGTTCGGCTTTGGCACCGGCGCCGAGCTGCGCCAGCCACTGGGCATTGCGGTGGTGGGCGGCCTGCTGGTGAGCCAGGCCCTGACGCTGTTTACCACCCCGGTCATATACTTGGCCCTGGAGCGCCTGTTCCACCGCCGCCAGGCTGCCCCTGCGGCAGCGCCAAGTGCCAGCTAGGACAAGACCATGCGTGTGCTGATCATCGAAGACGAAGAAAAAACCGCCGACTACCTGCATCGCGGCCTGAGCGAACAGGGCTTTACCGTGGACCTGGCACGGGACGGCATCGATGGCCTGCACCTGGCCCTGGAGGGCGACTACGCGGTAATCGTGCTGGATGTGATGCTGCCTGGCCTGGACGGCTATGGCGTGCTGCGCGCCTTGCGCGCGCGTAAGCAGACGCCGGTGATCATGCTGACCGCCCGTGAGCGGGTCGAAGACCGCATTCATGGCCTGCGTGAAGGCGCCGACGACTACCTGGGCAAGCCGTTTTCGTTCCTCGAACTGGTCGCCCGGCTGCAAGCCCTCACCCGCCGCAGCAGCAGCCATGAACCGTTGCAAGTGCAGGTGGCAGACTTGTGGATCGACCTGATGGCGCGCAAGGCCACCCGCGCCGGCCAGCGTCTGGACCTGACTGCCAAAGAGTTCTCGCTGCTTAGCGTACTGGCCCGTCGGCAGGGTGAAATCCTGTCGAAGACGGCGATTGCCGAGCTGGTCTGGGATATCAACTTCGACAGCGACGCCAACGTCGTGGAAGTGGCGATCAAACGCCTGCGCGCCAAGCTCGACGGGCCCTTCGACAACAAGCTGCTGCACACCATCCGAGGCATGGGCTATGTCCTGGAAAACCGTGCGGGGTAATTCCATCGCCCTGCGTCTGTCGGCGCTGTTCATTCTGGTGGCGCTGGGTGTATTCCTGCTGATCGGCTGGGCGCTGTATCGCCAGGTCGACCGCAGCCTCGACCTGCTGCCGCAAGCGGAGCTGGACGCGCGCTTCAGCGTGCTCGAATCCACCCTCAACCGCTTCGGCACGCCAGATCACTGGACCAAGATCAACAACAAGCTCAACCTGCTCAGCGAAGAAGACAAGCGCATCCGCTTCTGGGTGGTCAGCAGCAACCCGGCCTACGAATACGGCCACCCCAGCGAGCTGGTACGTGCCTTCGCCGAAGGCCAGCAGGGTATGCGCGACCTGTACCTGCCCGACCAGCCCTACCCGTACAAGGTACTGGTCAGTGAGCTGCCAGCGCTGGGCGAGCGGCCGGCGATGCGTTTTTTGATCGGCATCGACACCGAAACCTTCTGGCAGGCCCAGCACAGCCTGCTGGTGGCGATTGTCGGGCTGGCGGTGCTTGGCGTGCTGTTGGCTTCAATACTGGGCTACTGGGTGGCGCGCATTGGCCTTCGCCCGCTGCTGGCGTTGTCCAACGAGGCCCAGGCCTTGGCCCCTCCACGCCTGGACGGGCGTTTGCAAACCCATGCCCTGGCGCCGGAGCTGGCACAGTTCGCGGGCGCCTTCAACGCCGCGCTCGACCGTGTCAGCCAGGCCTACTCACGGCTGGAAGCCTTCAACGCCGACGTCGCCCATGAGCTGCGCTCGCCGCTGACCAACCTGATCGGCCAGACCCAGGTAGCGCTGACCCGCGGCCGCAGTGCCGAGCATTACTTCGAAGTACTGCAATCGAACCTGGAAGAGCTGGAGCGCCTGCGCAGCATCATCAACGACATGCTGTTCCTGGCCAGCGCCGACCAAGGCAGCAAGGCCACCGCCCTGACCCAGGCCTCCCTGGCCGAGGAAGTGGCAACCACCCTCGACTACCTGGACTACATCCTCGAAGACGCCCAGGTCAGCGTGAGCGTGATCGGCGACGCCCAGGCGCCCATCGAAAAGGCCCAGCTGCGCCGGGCGCTGATCAACCTGCTGAACAACGCCGTGCAGCACACCGCGCCGCATCAGGTGATCCAGGTGCAGATCGATGCCGGGCCCGAGCAGGTCAGCATCGCTGTGAGCAACCCGGGGCCGGCGATTGACAATGAACACCTGCCGTTGCTGTTCGAGCGCTTCTACCGCGTGGATGCGGCGCGCAGCAACAGCGGTGGCGGCAACCATGGGTTGGGGTTGGCCATCGTCAAGGCGATTGCACTGATGCATGGGGGGGAGGTGTTTGTGCGCAGTGGGGCCGGGCTCAATACCTTTGGTATCCAACTGCCGATCCATACCTGACTGTCGACGCGCCCCCCCCTGTGGGAGCGGGCAAGCCCGCGAACACGGGCGGAGCCCGTGCCATACACCGCGCTGCCTGCTTCGCGGGCTCGCCCGCTCCCACAAAGAACGCGTAACGCGTCTAGTGCGGGGTTTAGCGGCGAAAGTACTATTGCTTTTCTTTGGATCGTTACCTTTTGCGCAACAGTGCTTATCGCACTTCGCTCTGTTTCAAGTGTACTGAAAGGACTAACTTTACCCCTGTCCTCATTAGCACTTGCCCCGCAAGAAGGTAGTTTCAAATGTCCAACAGTATGGGTATTGCCAGCGTCTTCGTTCTGTCTTCCCTGTTGTTGTCGCCCCTGGCCATGGCCGAAGAATCCAGCGCTTTCGTCACCCGTAATGCAGAGCTCGCCGCCGTCCATCAAGACGCCCGCGAGGCGGTAGCTGCAAACAAGGCTGACGCCGCCAAAGACGCAAAACAGACAGCTTCCAAAGTTTCTGTCGATGCCAACGCCGACAGCTGATCAAGCGCTGTCACTGCTCCCGATTTCCCTTGGCTACGCATTGGGCACCACCGGTGCCGATATGTTAGCCTTTTAAAGCCGCTGCCGATCAGCGGCTTTTTTTATGTGCTTTAACTCTCAGCCACGCTGTAACGTCTACCTATAAAAAAGACGCACATTCAAAAATAAAAACTGCCCCACCGTCAGACCAAAGGAGCTAGTACCGGTGCCTTCCGCGTTCCGTTTTACCCCGCTGTTCATTGCGTTGACTGCAACGATCCCTTTCGCCGCCCAGGCAGATGAAGACAAGGCTGATGGCTTCATCGAAGGCTCGTCCTTCAACCTGCATTTCCGTAATGCCTACTTCAACCGCGACAACCACAACGCCGGCGTGCGTGACACCCGCGAGTGGGGCCAGGGCGCAGTTGCACGCTTCGAATCGGGCTACACCCCTGGCGTGATCGGCTTTGGCCTGGATGCACATGCCATGCTCGGCCTCAAGCTGGACGGCGGTGGCGGCCATGCCGGCACCAGCATCCTGCCCGAGCACATAAAGGACGACGGTGAGCTGGGCGCTGCCCCGCACTCGTTCTCCACTGCTGGCGCTGCAATCAAGCTCAAGGCGTTCGACACCGAGCTGAAAGCCGGTGACCTGTTCCTCACCAACCCGGTGATCGCTGGCGGCGAAACCCGCATGCTGCCGCAGACCTTCCGTGGTGTGAGCCTGACCAACACCAGCATCGACGGCCTGCTGCTCGAAGGCGGCCAGGTGAGCTTCACCCACCCATACAACCAGAGCGGGCACCGCCGCATCGACACCTACTATGGGTCGCTGGACGAGCACGACAAGAGCAAGCACCTGAACTGGGCCGGCGCGTCGTGGAGCGGTACCGAGAACATCACCACCAACCTTTACGCCGCCGAGCTGAAGGACATCTGGAACCAGTACTACGCTGACTTCGACTACACCTACGTGGTCAACGACCTGGTCAGCCTGAACCCGGGCGTGCACTTCTACCACACCCAGGACACCGGCCAGGCCCAGCTGGGCAAGATCGACAACAACACCTACAGCGTGCACTTCACCGTCAACGCAGGCTTCCACAGCGTCACCGCCGCCTACCAGCGAGTCAATGGCAACACGCCGTTCGACTACATCAACCTGGGCGACAGCGTGTACCTGGACAACTCGCGCATGTACTCGGACTTCAACGCGCCGAACGAGCGCTCGTGGAAGCTGCAGTACGACTATGACTTCGCCGGTGTCGGCGTGCCTGGCCTGACCACCTCGCTGTCGTACTCGCGCGGTGAAGCCGACCTGACCAAAGCCACGCAGGACACCAGCCACTACGACTACTACCGTGAAGATGGCAAGAACGCCATGCACTGGGAACGTGACCTGGACGTGAAGTACGTGTTCCAGGAGGGTGACCTGAAGGACCTGTCGGTACTGGTGCGCTACGCCACCCACCGTGGCAGCCAGGGTTATGCGTCGATCGACAGCAACAGCGACAACGACGAAGTGCGGGTGATCGTCGACTACCCGCTGAACGTGTTCTGATTCCGGTTTGTAGGGAGAACATATAACCCTGGAGCGGATTCACCCGCGAACACCGGCGAAGCCGGTGCCAAGCACCGCGGTGGATTCTTCGCGGGTAAACCCGCTCTCACATTTTGTTTCGGGCCACTAGCGCCTGTGCCTATCTACGCGACCGCCTTGTCTGTTCGCCGCAGTATCGAGCCATGCGGTCATATCGCAGTAAACTAGTACTCAACTGATAGCTGCTCAAGTTGATTTTCTATTTCAGCCGCGCCTTGATCTGTAGCACTCTCAGTCCGGCTGCAAAACCACTGGGAGAGTAAGAAAAATCATAAAGCGCCTCAGCTATTCGATGTGCATCTGCCTCGCTGCAGAGGGCATGACTTAGTAAATCTTTTGAAACTTGCTTAAATGATTCATAGATTATCATTTTGTGTTCGCTTGTGGCCAATACAGGCTGCGAAACGTTAATGGCCTCTACGTGATAAAATTGTGAGATTTCTTCCAGCAGTGACACGGGACTGTTGTAATTGAGGTTCAGTTTTTCGCCAAGCTTAATTGTTAAGGCATTCGCCTCATAAAACTCCGGAAAGTAGGGGTGGCAAAACTGACTACTTAGGCAAGGCTCTTCAAATATTGAGACCCCACTCTCCGATAATGATTCGCTTATAGATCTCAAGGCTTCTACTCTGTTATGCAAATGCATGAGGAGGAAACGACTGTAGGTGCAATCAAAGCCCCCAGGGACTTCAGTTTTATCACTGATATCACTGCACTCAAAGCTGATATTGCTAAGATTATTTTTTCTTGCAGCCTCCCTTGCAATTTCAAGCTGACTCTCGGATATATCTCTACCCATGATTCCCCCCCCGTGTGGACTCAAGGCTTTAGCCAAGATGCAAGTCATATGTCCATGGCCACACCCTATCTCCAGCATTGATGCTGGCGCCTGAGTGTCAAATACGTGTTTTCTCAAGAAAACCAAGCTTGAGGGGTTGTAGATTTCACTCAATATTTGCAGACGATTTTTATCATTTAATCCAGTTGCAAGTCTGTAGTCTTTCATATAGAAATCCTGATTTATCTTTTTACTGGTGAAGTTAAACCTCTGGCAAGATTAAGGCGCCTGTAAGCTCGCAAGCGATTTTTGTGCTGTTGCCTGTAATGCTGGAGGTCTGAGGTAAGATCCCCAGCGCAAAAGTAAAGCTCTTCAGTGATTTCGCATATTTTATAGTTTGGCCAGGGCTTGTTTGTTAACTGCAATAGCTGCGAGAAGGCGTTAGACCCATGATAATACAAGTAAATATAAACGAATGCGGTACTTCGGCTTACGCCCGCGTGGCAGTGAAACAGTAATTTTGTACCAACTCGGGTTTCTAGTGAGCTGATGTCTCGCATATATCTTTTTACGGTTGATGCCATGTGCTCAAGATTTGCGCTTTGCTCTTGATCGTAGAGCTCATAAATAAAATGTTTAGCCGGTTGATACTCTAAGTACTCTGTCAATCGAGTGCCGGGATCAATGAAGGAGAAGACTATGTCAGGCACCCACTCTTGGCATGTGCTGTTTAGCTTTTGCAGGCAAGTGACTTTTAAATTGTTACCAGTGATCATTTTGGTTGTCTCCATTAAGAATTTCGGATATTCGACTTCTAGTGCTTGATGTGATCCCATCTGGTAGCCTGTTCAAGTTGAACCACCCAATGTTTTCTATCTCATGATGATCTTGAATTTCTGGGAAACCTAAAAAATCAGTTACCTTGTAAAGTAAGACATAGTCATGCTGATACCTCCATTTATTCAAGAGTACGGATGTGAGTAAAGGATTGGAAATTGTAAGGCCTGTTTCCTCTAGTACTTCTCTGCAGACGGCCCCACGCGGTGTTTCTCCTGCAATTATTCCTCCTCCTGGCAAATGCCAGCCAACACGATAAGTATGCTGTATCAGAAGAACTTGCTGTTTGTTGTTAAATATCACAGCTTTAACGCCTAGGCTAGGAGATCCGAGAATTGACTTGATCTTACTTGTGATATTCTCAAGGAAATAGAGTTTCATATTATGATTTGTTCTAGATTTAGTGTTGCATTGTATTTTTTGAAAACCGCGTCTTTTATATATTGGGCTAGTGCTATCACGTCGCCTCCGGTTGCTTGGCAAATATTTACAATAAAGCCGCCGTGAAGTTCGGATATCATAGCCCCCCCAATCCGAAACCCTTTCATCCCTAACGCCTCGATCATTTCACCCACCCTAAGCTCATGGTTAGGTCTTTTGAACACGCTTCCGGCGTTCGGTAAAATATAGGGTATTGTCATACTGCGCTTATTGAGAATGGCTTTCGCTGACACAGCGACGGCTTGGCCATGTGCACTTCGGATAAACTTGAATTTTGCTTGTATGATAATTTCTCTGCTACCCTGAAAAATGCTGGTTCGATAAGAGTTCTTTAGCTCGCCCTTGTTATAAGTGGTGATTAAGGCATTTTCAATATTGATAGTTGTTACTTCTACTAACGATTGATGAATATCACAGTCGAAAGCTCCGGCATTCATGTAAATAGCTCCGCCGATTGTGCCAGGTATTCCTATCAGTCTTTCGAGGCCTATCAGATCTCTGTCAATTGATTCTTGGACGAGTGTCTGTAGTCGAACTGAATTACTTACTGTGCACAAATTGTCTTCCCAAGTGATTTTTTTGGGCATCCGCTGCATTAGCAAAAATGAAGTATCGCAATCATAGTTGGACTTGCTGAGGATTACATTGCTACCACCTCCAAGTATTATTCTATTTGTGCCCTCGCTATGTGCTACTGCGGATTTCAGTTCACTCAAATTGGTTGGAGAGTACGTACACTCTGCGCTTGAATTAATACAGTAAGAATTAAATTCCGTTAGGTCAGATTTTTTTGGCATCATCATAAGTTATCTGCCCCCCAAGTATTTGGGCGTTGCTTATTATTCTTGAGTAGCCACGCAATATTTGATTAAAGGCGGTTATATTAATATGACATCCGCTGGAGATAGCTAACAGAACAATTGCCATTCCACCTCGCAGATCTGGAGCAGATACGTTTATCGATATTTGATTGGCTTTCTTTTTGAACCCGTTTATCGAAATTGTATTTTCCAAGCAGGAAATCTCTGCCCCCATTTTCCTGAGTTCATCGACATAATTTGTCCGGCATGGCATAACCATGTCTCGAATTATATTTTTTGAACTAAGCGTGCAGCACAGAGCGGCTAAGATAGGTTGCAGGTCTGTGGGAAAACCTGGATAAGGGCGCGCTGTGATTTCGAGGGGCTGATTTTCGTCAAATACTCTGCCATCGATCAGGATGTCACCTGCGCCTAATAGAAAGTAAGCGCACTTCAAATTATCAAGTATTTGAAGTGGTTCACTCATGAACTGAGTTGGGCAGTTTTTAAGCAGCACCAGCTTTCTAACGGCCATCGATGCAAAAGCATATGAGCTAGCCTCGATTCGATCATAAATGGGTTTGTGCTTGATTCCTTGTAGTGTTTGATTGCTCACGGGCACTACAATCAAGTCACTACCGTTTCGCAAAATTTTTGTGCCGGCCTTATTGAGAAAGGCTATGACATCATCAATTTCTGGCTCCAGAGCCGCATTCTGGATGGTTATTGTTGAGTTTATACTGCCGGCACAAGAAAATAGTGCTTGAAGTGTGGTGCCAACAGATGGGTACGGTAACTGTAGTGTTTTTATCGGCTCAGCAGTTTTGGTGCATGATATTTCGTCATCGTTATAGCTTACTGTGTTTCCGAGCTTGGTTAGGCACTCGACATGATAATCGAAAGGACGGTTCAGGTCGCAGCCACCAGGGACCGAAACTTTGGCACTTCCAGTCCGTGAGCTCAATATACCAAGCAGTAATAAGCTGTATCGCGTATCCGAGCATTCTTTAAAACAAGCTTCGGAGTAAATAGGACCACGTGCATCAATGATTAATCGATCTTTTTCTTGGATGCAGTGAGCACCTAGCTTGGACAGGATTATAATCATGGTTTTAATATCTTCAATATGATCATCATCAATTTCTAGAAGGGTGACTCCTTCGATCAGTATGGAGGCTGCTAATAACGGAAGCGTTGAGTTTTTCGAGGGTGATATATGAATCGTAGGTATCAGATTCAGATCGTAATTTAATGGCGTAAGAGTTGCACTGTTCACCTCAAACCTCCGGCACTATAAAATTGATATTCTTGTTGAATTGTTCTTTATTTTTCGCATAGATTGAGATGAACATCCTACAGACGGAGTCTATTTTCTCTGCTGTAACATGCCGTCCGTCATGCTGCCATGCCGTTGGTAGGCTTGAGGATTGAAAAAACATCTCAAAGGCAGGGAAATATGAAACGCTTTCTAGCTCTGGGTGTTCATCAAATAATTCATGAATTGCAGCAACCAGATTTGATTTGGACCTGACATTCGCAATCCGAGGGTCGTAAGGGACACCGCTAGTTTTTAACGGTATTGGAGATACTGTAAAAATTATTGGTACTGCTCCGTGGTGTGCGGAATGAATAGTATTTATTATTTCAAGAAGGTCAGATTTAATTTCACTTACAGTCTGAAAGCGGTGGCGAAAGATGAGTGGCTTGTCAGAAATGATATTTCGCAGGGGCGCTCGATTTAAGTAATGCCACTCATCTCCAATCCTCTGCTCCCAAATCTCGCTGAGACCAACGGTGATGATGAAGGCAGTAGAGTTTTTTATTGCGTTTTTCCCATGAGTCTCTAATTTGAGCTGCTCCTCTGATAGCTCAAATTCGGAGTCTTTATTGATGGGATGTCTCTTTGCGTCATGAAAACGGACCCTGCCATCGGCTGATTGGACCGCCCAAGTAATGTTTCTCTGTAATCCGTTCGTACAAAGCGACAGCTCATTAAGTATAGTTCTTGTATTGTAATGAAGGCCCCACTCGGGAGCTGTAGTAGAGATATTATGCAAAGAGATCCAGCGTGCGAAGTTAACTGCAAAGCAGCTTCCAATTGATAAGATTTTCGAGCGCTTCGTTAGCCACCTGCTTGCATTTCGTGTCTTGTATGGGGACTGCGTGGAATTGCTCCACCTTGTGCCTATAAAATCCATGTCATTATATTTCTTCATCGCTGCCTTCGGTGATCGTGTCGTAGGTTTTATCTGAGTAGTAGCTTGCGATACTGATCCTAAAACAAATCGCGATGAGAAATACGGTAAGTTACCGTAGGAAATTTCAACTAGTGATGCAGGTGATTTTCAAGGCATGGATTATTCTGTGTAATATCAACGCGTTATTGATTCCCCATGATTTGTATCTCATGTGCTCGCTTGGCGATACATGAAGGATTGCAGCTGCGGAAACATTTAGTACAAACTAATAGATGCGAGGCTCAACTGAGCAGTTTATTACGCGCGCATGCCTCATACGGCCTGCAATAGAAGCATTCAATACATGGGAGAGGTCAACTTGCGAGTAGCAAAGTCAAGAGCGATAGGTATGGAATTGTTTGGCGCGGCTCTGGCGGGCAGATGAAGGGCCGTTAAGCGGGGGTAGGATTGCTCGGTGAATACTATGGAAAGCTGGGATAATTAAAATTCTTGCTCAGAACTTCCTGCTGGTAACGACTCCAGAAAAGTTCAAACAGTCATTGACACGAATACCTTGGATTTCACTCAGAGAAGCTATGGGGAAAAAATTGTACTCTGAATGCTCACTGCTCAACGTTATTTTTGAAATTTCATTTATACTGCAACGAAAGATAAAAGCCTGTGAGTTATATTGCTTGTGGTAATATACACCAGTCAGTGTTGCAGCGGTGATTGGCTGACTTAGTTCTTCAAGACACTCCCTGACTAATGCTTCATGAATAGTCTCCCCAACTTCTAAGGCTCCGCCGGGTAGCCCCCACGAGAAACTTCCGTAGTTTGCTTTTAATAGAAGCACTTCATTGTTTTCGTTAAGTATCACAGCATGAGAACTCAAACGAAATGTATCGTCAAATGCCATGTATCAATCCCTAGGCCACTTAGAAAATAAGTGTCAATAGGTTAGTACTTGTCGCAGCTTAGTCAAATAAGAAAATGTTTTAAGTTGTGACGAAAAGTGCCTGAGAAGGTACCAGTGATGGAAGGTGCTCGGCACAGCATGTTCGGCGCCTATGAAATCAAGCGCCGCCCGATCGGCGCAACGCGACCTCGCTCCAAGGCTGCGGGATACATCAAGATATGCAGCACAACGTGATTCCGTCGGACAAATCTTGTCCGACAATCACGGCTTCCCTAGAATGTCGCCGCCGCGAATGGCCCTGCCCACGCAGTAGCGAGCATGCCCACCCGATTACCGCGCTTCGCATTTCACAGGTCGCACCCCGAGCTGACCCTCAACCTGGGCAGTTGCCTTGCCGTGCTCGCCATCGTGGCCATCGTCAGCTTCCTGCTGGCGCGTGAACGTGACAGCGTCGAGCTGTCGGCGATTCGCTCGTCCAACAACATCGTCCAGCTGATCGAAAGCGACATCCTGCGCAACGCCGAACTCTACGACCAGTCACTGCAGGGCCTGATCTGGGCCGTCGGGCGCAAGGAGCTGCCGGAAATACCCGGGCCGTTGCGCCAACGCCTGCTGTTCAATGAAGCCTTCGTCGACCGCAAACGCGGTGACGTGCTATGGCTGGACAAGCAAGGCAATGTGGTGGGCGACTCCACCAGCAATGTGCCGCGCAAGGCCAACTTTGGCGAAACCGGTGTGTTCAAGGCACACCAGCGCGATGCCAACCTGGGCCTGCTGGTGGGCCCGCCATTCAAGGCCAGGCTCGGGGGCCTGGACTGGTGTATCAGCTTCAGCCGGCGCATCTCCGGCCCCGATGGCGAGTTTGCCGGGCTGGCAGCAGGCGCACTGCGCCTGTCGTACTTCAGTGAGCTGTTCAAGCGCCTGGACATCGGCGACGACAGCAGCATCAACCTGTTCAATGCCGACGGGCAACTGCTCGCCCGTCAGCCCTCACGCCCGCAAGACCCACCAATCGGTAGCAACTATGCCGAGCGGCCCAACTTCAAGCGCATTCTCAGCGAACAGAGCGGTAACTTTACTGCCCGCTCCGGCAGCGACGGCAACCCGCGCATGTACACCTTCGCCCGGGTCGCGCAGTTGCCGCTGATCGTGCTGGTGGTGCACTCGGCCGACGAGGTGTTCCAGTCATGGCGCCGCACCGCGATTCTGGTCAGCGTCGCCACGGGCGTGCTGTGCGTGGGCATTCTCTGGCTGACGCTGCTGCTGGGCCGCGAACTGCGCCGCCGCCAGGAGGCCGAACAAGGTCTGGCGACGCTGGCCGCAACCGACAGCCTGACCGGCCTGGCCAACCGCCGTCGTCTGGACCAGGTGCTGCGCCAGGAGTGGGCGCGTGCGCAGCGCAATCGCAAGCCATTGGCCGTGCTGATGGTGGATGTGGACCACTTCAAGGCGTTTAACCAACGACACGGCCATGCCGGTGGTGACCACGCGTTGCGGGAGGTGGCCAAAACCATCGAGGCGAGCATCCGCCGTCCTGCAGATCTGGCCGCTCGTTATGGGGGGGAGGAGTTTCAGGTAGTACTGCCGGAAACCGACCTAGCCGGGGCGCGGCTGCTGGCCGAGCGCATTCGGACCAGTGTGGAAGCGCTGGCACCTTTTGCCGATGACGCCCACTCGGTGACGGTGAGCATCGGCATAGGCCTGTCCGGCCCCCAGCACGACCTGAGCAGTGTGCTGGGGGCTGCGGACGAAGCGCTCTACCGGGCCAAAGCCAAGGGCCGCAACCGGGTAGAGGGGCCCGACGCTTAGGAGCGGGCGCGGGCGGCGTTGCGCAGGGCCTTGACCTGGTCATGGTTGCGCTGCACGCCTTGCAGCTGTTTTTCCACCAGGCCATAGGTCATGTCACTGGCGCTGCGCCCCAGTTTTACCAGCTTCTCGCGGGCTTCCTTGTAGGCCTTGAGGGCGTGGTCCTCGCCGCGCTCGACTTCATTGAGCACCGCTTCTTCATCCTTGCCGGTAAACATCGACTTCAGGTTGACCCAGCCACGATGCAAGTCGCCGCTGATGCTGGTCGAGGTTTCCGGGTCGCCGCCCAGACGACGCACTTCGCTTTGCAGTTCGCCAGCGGCGTTGGCGCATTCACCCGCACGCTGAACGAAGAACGCTTTAAGCTCGGGATTCTTCACGTCATCGGCCGAGGCTTTAAACCCTTTCTCGCCATCCTTGCTGTATTCGATCAGATCGTTGAGTACGTCAATCACGTCTTTGTTGGGGTTGCTCATGGTCGAACTCCTTGGCAGGTGATAGTCATCTACAGAGGTGCAGCGTTCGTGCCATGCTCTCTAAAAAAATAAATTCTTTATTTTTCAATTAGTTATCGAAATAAAAAGAATGGATGATACCGGCGTTCTGCATGATCGCCGCTTGGGCCTTCGTGCAGATTGCAGTATGGTCGGCGCTTTCCACTCAAGGTGCGCCGAAGATGAAGCCGGAAATGCTCGAATTGCTGGTGACCCGCAGCATGCCGTTCGGCAAATACCAGGGGCGCATCCTCGCCGACCTGCCGGGGGACTACCTGGCGTGGTTTGCGCGCAAGGGCTTCCCCACGGGGGAACTGGGCGGGTTGCTGGCGTTGATGCATGAAATCGACCACAACGGGCTGGGGGATCTGCTGGTACCGTTGCGCAAGAAGCATGGGCGCTGACCTGCTCCGGCCCTATCGCCGGCAAGCCAGCTCCCACAGGGTTAGTGCAGATCCAGATCTAAACGCCGACCGGTGGGAGCTGGCTTGCCGGCGATAGGGCCAGCAGGGCCAACCAATGGTTCTAGCCTTTCACTGACGCTACGGTCAGCTCCACCTGCTCGCTCTTCTTGATCACCGCATACACCACCGCCGTCAGCAGGCTACCCGCGACAATAGCCAGCAAATACAGCAAGGCATGGTTGATCGCATTGGGGATAAGCAGCACGAACAAGCCGCCATGCGGCGCCATCAGCTTGCAACCGAAGTACATCGACAATGCCCCCGTCAGCGCACCACCGGCGATACTGGCCGGGATCACCCGCAGCGGGTCCTTGGCAGCAAACGGGATTGCCCCTTCGGAAATGAAGCACAGCCCCAGCGCCAACGCGGCCTTGCCCGCCTCGCGCTCGCTCTGGGCGAACTTGCGCCGGGCCAGGAATGTGGCGATGCCCAGGCCGATCGGCGGCACCATGCCGGCGGCCATGGTCGCCGCCATCGGTGCATAGCTCGACGACGCCAGCAACCCCACCGAGAAGGCATAAGCGGCCTTGTTGATCGGCCCACCCAGGTCGACACACATCATGCCGCCCAGCAACAGCCCCAGCAGAATGGCATTGGTGGTGCCCATGCTGTCGAGGAAGTGCGTGAGGCCCTCGAGCATGGCCGCCACCGGCTGGCCGACCACGTAGATCATCACCAAGCCGGTGACCAGGCTGGCCAGCAGCGGAATGATCAAGATCGGCTTGAGCGCCTCCAGGCTACTGGGCAAGCGCGCCCAGCGGGCAATGGCCTTGGCGCTATAACCGGCAATGAAGCCGGCGACGATGCCACCGATGAAGCCGGCACCCAAGGTGCTGGCCAGCAGGCCACCGATCATGCCCGGCGCAAGCCCCGGGCGGTCGGCGATGGACCAGGCGATATAGCCCGCCAGCAGCGGCACCATCAACTTGAACGCGGCCTCCCCGCCGATTTGCATCAACGCAGCCGGCAAGGTGCCCGGCTGTTTGTAGGCCTCGATGCCGAACACGAACGACAGCGCAATCAGCAGGCCGCCCGCCACCACCATGGGCAGCATGAATGACACGCCGGTGAGCAGGTGCTTGTACACACCCGTCTTCTCACCCTTCGCCGTCGTGGCAGCCGCTGCGGCATCGGCGCTGGTTTCCACTTTGCCTTCGGCCAGCGCCTTGTCCAGGGTGGCGCGTGCCTGCTTGAGCGCAATGCCGGTGCCGCATCGGTAGATGCGCTTGCCGGCAAACCGCGCGGTCGGCACTTCAATGTCAGCAGCCAGCAGCACCACATCCGCTTCAGCGATGGCCTCGGCAGACAAAGGGTTACGCGCACCGACCGAACCCTGGGTTTCGACTGTGAGCTGATAGCCCATTTGTTGCGCGGCTTGCTGCAAGGCCTCCGCCGCCATGAACGTGTGCGCGACGCCCGTCGGGCAGGCAGTGACTGCGACAATGCGTGTGCCAGCGCTGGCAACCTCGGCCGGCGCGTCTGCTGCAGCTAGCAGTAGTTGGGCGTTGGCCGCCGCTTCATCGAGAAAGCCCTCGCGGTCGGCCAGGGCCTGGGATGGCGTGCTCTGGTACAAACGCTTGCCGACGAAGCGGGCCAGGTCCACCGGGCCGGTGCTGATCACCAGCACCCAGTCGGCCTCGGCAATCTGCACGGTGCTCAGTTGCCGCTCGGGGTGCCCGGCATCCTGCACTTCCACACTGGTGCTCCAGCCGCGCCGCTGGGCAGCGGCAGACAGCAAGCGCGCGCTCAGCACACTCGACACCTGGCCGTTGGGGCAGGCGGTGACAATGGCAATGTTCATCGGCAACCCTCTTGTTGTTCTGTCAGTTGCACTGCGGCTTCCAGTCGCGCCAGCTGCTCACGGTCACTGATGCCGAAGCCAACCTGGGTGACGGCCTGGGCGGCAATCGCCGTGGCGCGGGCCAGCGTCTGCGCAGGGGCCTCGCCCTGCAGCAGGCCATGGACCATTCCGGCCACCAGCGAATCCCCCGCCCCTACCGTGCTGGCAATCGTTACCTTGGGCGGGCAGGCATGCAGGGCCAGGTCGCGGGCGAACCAGCTGACGCCCTGCTCGCCGGCAGACACCACCACATGTTCGACGCCGCGGGCCAGCAACTGCTCGGCGGCAGCACGTTGCTGCGCTGGGTTATCCACAGCCTGGCCAAGCACTTCGCCAAGCTCTTCGGTATTGGGTTTTACCAACCAGGGCGCGCTTTGCAGGCCGGCGCGCAAGGCTTCGCCGCTGCTGTCCAGCGCCACCTTCAGGCCAAGGGCCTTCAACCGGTCCAGTAACTGGCGGAACCAGTCGGCGCTGATCCCTCGCGACAGGCTGCCCGCCACCACCACGGCATCGTGCCCCGGGGCGACCTGCTGCAGGTGCTGCAGCAAGGCACTGCATGCCGCCTCGTCGACCTCCGGGCCTTGGCCATTGATGTCCGTGACGCGGCCATCGGCCTCCACCAGCTTGATGTTGCTGCGGGTTTCGCCCGGCACGCGCACAAAGCAGTCGGTAAAGCCGCGCCAGTCGATCAGCGCCTCGAACGGCTGCAGGTTATCGCGCCCGAGGAAACCAGCAACGGTCACGCTGTGCCCCAGGTCGGCCAGTACCTGGGCAACGTTCAGCCCTTTACCCGCCGCGTGGCTCTGTTGGGCCTGGCTGCGGTTGACCTGCCCCGGGCGCAGGGTATCGAGGCCGATGGTGATATCCAGCGCCGGGTTCAGGGTGAGGGTGAGGATCTTGGCCATTCAGTAACGCTCCACCAGCGCGCGAACCGCTGCGGCGCTGTCTTGTTGCAGGGCCTCGCGCGCCAGGGCGCGGGCCGTCGGATGATCGGCCTGGCGCACCAGGGCCTTGACTTCGGCGATGCTGCGCGCGGACACGCTGAGTTCGTCCACGTCCAGCCCCAGCAGCACAGTCACCGCCTGAGGGTCGGCCGCCAGCTCGCCGCATACACCTACCCACTTGCCGTGGGCATGGGCGGCGCGCACGGTCATGTCGATCAGGCTCAATACCGCCGGGTGCAGGCCATCGGCCTGGGCCGAAAGGCTGGGGTGGCCACGGTCGATGGCCAGGGTGTATTGGGTCAGGTCGTTGGTGCCGATACTGAAGAAATCCACTTCGCGGGCCAGTTGCGCGGCCAGCAGGGCCGCCGAAGGCACCTCCACCATGATGCCCAGTTGCAGGTCGGCCACCGGGATTTCTGCACGCAGGCGCTCGACCATGGCCCGCGCCTCGCGCCACTCATGCACCTGGCCCACCATCGGGAACATGATGCGCAGCGGCCGCTGGTCGGCGGCCCGCAGCAAGGCGCGCAGCTGGTCTTCCATCACGTGCGGGCGTTGCAAGGTCAGGCGTATGCCGCGCACGCCGAGGAAGGGGTTTTCCTCGGCGTTGATCGGCCAGTACGGCAGCGGCTTATCGCCGCCGACATCAAGGGTACGCACCACCAGCGGCCGGCCGTCCAGGCCATCGAGCACGCGACGGTACTCGGCCTCCTGGGTGGCAACGTCGGGGGCCTGGGTGTGGGCCATGAAAATCAGTTCGGTGCGCAGCAAGCCCACACCTTCGGCGCCCTGCTCCACCACCTTGGCGATGCCGCTGCTCTCACCGATGTTGGCGAACACTTCCACGGCGTGGCCATCGCGGGTGACAGCGGGTTCAAAACGGTTGGCCCAAGCGGCCTGCAAACGCTGTTCGCGCGCATCACGCTCGGCCAGGGCGCGTTGCAATTCATCCTCCGGCGGTGCCACGCTGACCACGCCGCGCTGGCCATCCAGCAGCAATGGCGTGCCAGCTTCCAGCAACAGGATCGCCGCCCCCGCGCCGACCACAGCCGGGATGCCCAAGGCACGGGCGACAATGGCACTGTGGGCGGTGGCACCACCCTGTGCAGTGACAATACCGGCGACCCGGTTTGGGTCCAGCCGGGCGACGTCGGAAGGGCCAACTTCGGTCATCACCAGTACGTACGGTTGCTCGGGCTCAGCCTGGGCGTGCACACCGCACAATTGCGCCAGCACGCGGCGGCCGATGTCGCGTAAATCGGCGGCGCGCTCGGCCAGCAGGGCATCGTGCAACGCCTCCTGCTGGCGGGCCGCGGCTTCGATCACTGCCATCCACGCCGCCGCAGCGCTTTCCCCCTGGGCAAGGCGCTGCTCGGCATCGTCGGTCAAGGCCGGGTCGGCGAGCATTTCCTGGTGAGTGACGAAAATCTCGCCAATGGCCTTGTCGCTGCGCTGGACCAAGGCCTGCAGCTCACTGTGCACCGTTGCCAGGGCCTGGCGCAGCTTTTGCCGTTCCTGGGCACAGGACTCGCCGCGCAGGGGGTAGTCGAACTCACGCTCGACACACACATGGGCAGGGCCACTGGCAATGCCGGGGGCAGCGCCCACGCCCTGAACCCGGCTACCGACCGCGGGGGCTTGCAGCACCTGGGCGGCAACATTGGCAACGGGCTCCGCACTTTGCGGCAGCGGCTCCACCTCTTCACCCAGGCCTTGTTCGATAGCAGCCAGCAGCACCGGCAAGGCATCGGCGGCGATACCCGGCTCGGCCACCAGTTCCAGGGCCTGGCCACGACGGGCACCGAGGCTGAGCAGCTTGCTCAGGCTCTTCACCGACACCGCCGGCTGCGCGCTGTCGACCAGGCGTATGCGGATTTCCCCTTCGAAGCCTTTCGCCAGTTGCGCCAGCACCTTGGCCGGGCGGGCATGCAGGCCATGCGGGTTGGCCAGCACAATGCGCGCGCTAGGCCAGTCCGCTGGCGCCTCGCCGCCCAGCACTGCCAGTACCGCACGGCTGCTGGTGGCCTGGTAGAGCATCTGCCCGCGGCCTTCTATCAGCACTTCACACAGGCGCTCAAGCAGGGCCTGATGAGCAGCGCCAAGGCTGGCCAGGCAGAACAGGCCATTGAGCGGCTGGTCGCGGTAACGCAGTGGCTGCTGTGGGGTAATAAAAGCCAGGCCCGGCTGGCGCACCTGGCGCTCGCTGTGCAGCCACCACAGGCCCTCGCCCAGTGGCAGCGGCTCGGCCTGCTGCAGCACAGCGGCAAAACCGCTGTCGACGCAATCGGCGCGCTGCAACAGGCGGGCACCGCGCCAGGCCAGTTCGTCGAAGTCTTCAGCCGGCAGGTTCAGGCCGACCAGTTGCGCATCCAGCGCCAGCTCTTGTGGCGCGCCTTGCAGCAGCTTGAGCAGTGCTTCGGCGGAACTGGCCCGGCGCAGCGCCTCGGCCAGGTCGGTCTCGCCCAGGGCGCGGGTCAGCAGTTGCAGCAAGCGCAGGTGTTCGTCGGAACGGGCGGCGATACCGATGGCCAGATAGACCATTTGCCCATCGCCCCAGTCCACGCCTTCGGGAAACTGCAACAGACGCACGCCGGTGGCATACACCAGATCACGGGTTTGCGGGGTGCCATGGGGGATGGCAATGCCCTGGCCAAGGAAGGTGGAGCCTTGCGCCTCGCGGTCCTGCAGCCCCTGCAGATACCCCTGCGCGACAAGGCCATCGGCAACCAGCCGGTCCGCCAGCAGGCGCAACGCCCCGGCCTTGTCGGCGGCCGTCTGGCCCATGGCTATCTGCTCCTTGGCGAGTTCGAGCATGACCTTCTCCTTTTGCAGTTCCCGGTCGGGTACTGGAGTATTGTTGTGAAATTCACATGAAGGGCCAGTTCAACAGCCTTGCACAGATGGCAGCCGAGGCAGAAAATTCGGCAGCTGAAACGTTTAATCTGACCAGACGGCCACGTTACTCGATAATCTGCCCGGTAAAAAGCCCCATCCTGTCGGACAATTGCGACAATGGTCGTCTGCGCATGGCGCCAGCGCCGGGTCAAAATACCCGGTCCGGCCTCAGAGCCAGCCCCGGAAATAACAAGGAAAATTCGGTGAAACTCAGCGATATCGCCCGTCTGGCCGGTGTGTCCGTGACCACGGCCAGCTACGTCATCAACGGCAAGGCTGAACAGCAGCGCATCAGCAACGCCACTGTCGAACGGGTGCGCGCGGTGGTCGAAGCCCACGGCTTCACACCCAACCCGCAGGCCGCCGGCCTGCGCAGCCGACACACCCGCACCCTGGGCTTCATTCTCCCGGATCTGGAGAACCCCAGCTACGCCCGCATCGCCAAGCAGCTGGAGCAAGGCGCCCGCGCCCGTGGCTACCAGTTGCTGATCGCCAGCAGCGACGACCAGCCCGACAGCGAGCGCCAGTTGCAGCAACTGTTCCGCGCGCGCCGTTGCGATGCCCTGTTCGTCGCCAGCTGCCTGCCGCCGGAAGACGACAGCTACCGCGATATGCAGGACAAAGGCCTGCCGGTGATCGCCATCGACCGCCGGCTGGACCCTGCGCACTTCTGCTCGGTCATCAGCGATGACCGCGATGCCAGCCGGCAATTGGCTACCAGCCTGCTCAGCGCCGCCCCACGCAGCATTGCCCTGATAGGCGCACGCCCCGAGCTGTCGGTCAGCCAGGCGCGTGCCGGCGGGTTCGACGAAGCCCTGCAAGGCTATACCGGTGATGTCCGTCGCTACCAGGGCGAGGCGTTCAGCCGTGAGTGCGGCCAGCGCCTTATGCAACAGCTTATCCATGACCTGGGCGGCCTGCCGGATGCCCTGGTGACCACCTCGTACGTGTTGCTGCAAGGGGTGTTCGACACCCTGCAGGCGCGCCCTGCCGACTCGCGCCAGTTGCAGCTGGGCACCTTTGGTGACAACCAGCTGCTCGACTTCCTGCCACTGCCGGTCAATGCCATGGCCCAGCAGCATGGCCTGATTGCCGCCACCGCGCTGGAACTGGCGCTGGCCGCAATCGAGGAAAAACGCTACGAACCTGGCGTGCATGCCGTGGGCCGCACCTTCAAGCAGCGCATCACGGTGGCCTGAACATGCGCCTGATCGACACCCATACCCACCTGGACTTCCCCGACTTCGACGCCGACCGCCCGCGCCTGCTGGCCAACGCGGCGGCACGCGGGGTGGAACGGATGGTGGTACTGGGGGTGTACCAGGCGAATTTCCAGCGTGTGTGGGACCTCGCCTGCACCGATCAGCGCCTGTTCGCAGCACTCGGCCTGCACCCGGTGTACCTCGACCAGCATCGCCCGGAGCACCTGACGCAACTGCGTGAATGGCTAGAACGCCTGCATGGCGACCCACGGCTGTGCGCCGTGGGAGAGTTTGGCCTGGACTACTATCTCGAAGACCTGGACAAGACACGCCAACAGGACCTGTTCGAAGCGCAACTGCAAATGGCCTGCGACTTCGAACTGCCCGCGCTGTTGCACGTACGCCGCAGCCATGCCCAGGTAATCGCCACGCTCAAGCGCTATAAGCCGGCGCGGGCGGGCGTGATTCATGCGTTTGCCGGCAGTTACGAAGAGGCGCGCGAATACATCAAGCTAGGCTTTCGGCTTGGGCTTGGCGGTGCCGGCACCTGGCCACAGGCGCTGCGGCTGCGCAAGACGCTGGCGCGCCTGCCACTGGAGAGTGTGGTGCTGGAGACCGATGCGCCGGATATGGCGCCGGTGATGTACCCGGGGCAACGCAACAGCCCGGAGCATCTGCCGGACATTGCCGGGGCGCTGGCCCAGGTGATGGGCGTGGATGTAGAGGCGCTGGCGCTGGCCAGTAGCCGCAATGCTTGCGAGTTGTTTGGCTGGTGCTCGCCTTTGTAGTTGCGTGGCCTGGCAGATCGAGCGCCGCCCGCGCGGCGCTCGATCTGCCAGGCGACGCAAATAGCAAGGCGACCCTATGTCAGACCAGCACGGTCCACAGCGCGAACCCGGCATACCACAACACCGCACAGCGCAGCAGCAGCTCCCACAGGCTGTCCAGCCGCCCCAGCCCACGCTGGCTGTCTTCTTCATCGGGAATGTCATCGGCAATGCGCCCCACCCGCGCCACCAGGTGCGCAGCACTGATGTGCCAGTTGAGCACCTCGTGCAGCATCACCCGGGTCACTGCGAGGAAGTTGCCCACCAGCGCAAAGCTCAACGCCATCAAGCGAACCGGCAGCCAGTCCATGATGTGCCGCAGTTGTTCGGCCCGCGCCTTCAACGCAGGCTGCTTGCTGTGCTCGCCACACAGCGCCAGCAGGCGATATGCCAGCGCCGCACCAGGGCCCAGCACGAAATACCAGAAGATCACCGCGAAAAAGCCTTGGTACACCTGCCACAGCAGGTTGCCCTGCACACGCACCAACAGGCTATGCGGCTCGTCCGCCACCACGCCCAGGTCGCGCTCTGCAACATGCAGCGCCGCTTGATCATCACCGCGTCGCCAGGCATCACGGAACGGTCCCAGCGACGCCTTGGCATCGCCACGGCCCAGGCTGTAGACCAACACCAGCAGATGCACCGGCAACGCCAACAGCCCATAGGCCACCGGCTCCAGCACATGCAGCAGCAACACCAGCAGTGCTACCGGTGCCAACACCAGGATGGCCAGCGTCCACCAGGGGTGCACCTTGCCGCTGCGCTCCAGGCGTACCAGTTCGCCAAGAAAGAACCCATCACGCTGCACTTGATGGCGCAGGGCCGAAAACTTCTCGACCCACAGCGCCAGCAGCAACACCAGAAAACTCATGCCTTGTCCTCGTTGTGCAGCAACGCTTCACGGTAGCGCGGCCAATCGAACGACGGGCCGGGGTCGGTCTTGCGTTGCGGGGCAATGTCGCTGTGGCCCTGAATGCGGCCCAGGTCGATGGCCGGCCAGGCGCTGCGAATGTGCCGGGTTAGCTGCTCCAGCACGCCGTACTGGGCATCGGTATAGGGCAGGTCGTCGGTGCCTTCCAGCTCGATGCCGATGGAAAAATCGTTGCAGCCTTCGCGCCCGTCGAAGCACGACACACCTGCGTGCCAGGCGCGCTCCAGCAATGACACGAACTGCGTCACCGCCCCGTCACGCTCGACGAACAGGTGCGCCGACACGGTCAGCTGGCTGATGCTGGCGAAATAAGGGTGCTCGTCGGGGTCCAGGCGATTCTGGAAGAACTGCTGCACCTTGCCGGTACCAAAGCAGGCCGGCGGCAGGCTGATGTTGTGGATCACCAGCAGGGAAACCACTTCGCCTTCGGGGCGGGCATTGAAGTTCGGCGAGGGGCAGTGGGTGATTCCGATTCCGTGGAACCAGCCAGTGGCACGGTCCAATTGCATGGGGCAAATCCTGAAAGCGCCTTGAACAGAACCACAGTATGCCCTGCCGCCAACGCCGTTGGCATGTGAATGATTGTAATGTTGCCGGCTACCGCACCTGCGGTTGCCGCAGCCCGTCGAGCACCGCCTCCAGCGCCCGCTCGAACAACAACCCGTCATCCAGCACCCGCACGTCCCCCCGGTGTAGCGCCTGCGCCAGGCCCGCGCCGCTCCACTCTCGCACCTTCATGCCGGTGCGGTTGGCAAACACCAGCCTGTCGCTGCTGTCGATGTGTGCCACCAGCTTGCAGCGCAGCGGTTCGTCGTCATCAAGTACTTCAACCCAGGTCCCGATGCGCAAGCGCTGCACCTGCCGCAACGCTGCAGCCTGGCCATCGGCAATGTGCAAGGGCGCGCAGGACGGTTCTTCGGCAATCGCCAGCACGATATCTTCGTCCACCAGCACTTCGGCCAAAGGTTGGCCATGGCCAACCGTTAGCTCAGCGCCTGCGCAGGCACGCAGGTGCAATTGCTCCAGTTGCAGGAAGAACTCACGGGTTGCCGCCGAATTCAGGGCCACGCTGGCCAAGCCATCGCGCAGCGCCTTGAGCAGGCCCGGCACCTGCTGCAACAGGGTTTGCGGCTCATGCCCGAGGGTGATAGTGGCCAATAGCGTGTCCACCGTCTGCAAGCTATCCCGCCAGGCCTGGGAGGCTTCACCCTGCTTGAGCCAGGCCAGCAGCAGCACCTGGCTCCAGGCCTGTACCAGCATTTGCACAACCACCAAGGGCAAGACCCGGCCACGCAGGCGCTGGTTGAGCACCCGCTGTACCTGCTGCCGGGCCTGCAGGGCACGGGCACGCCCTTCTTCGGCGTCGCGCGTGCGTTGCTCAAGCAATTCGTTGCGCCGCCGTTCCTCCTGGTTGAACGCAAGGAACTCGTCGAGCAGCTCGGCAAACAGGCCGGTATCTTCGGCGAAATCATTGATCAAGCGCTGGACTATGCGCTCTACCCGCAAGTGCAGGTTGTCGCGCAGGCCTTCGCCACCGCACTCCCAGCCAATGGCTGCGCCTGCGATTTCGTTGAGCAGCCGGCGTGCAGGGTGACTGGCCCGGCTGAACAACCCCTTGTCCAGCAGGGCGACCTTGAGCAGCGGGATATGCAGGCGCGCGATCAGCGCACGCAGGCTGGCCGGCAGGTTGTCGTCGCCTTGAATACAGGCGAACAGCAGGCCGACCAGGTTGATCATGTCCTCGTCGGCTACGGCGATGCGCCGGCGCGTGCCACTGCGCACGCTGACCCGCAGCAGCAGTTGTTCGAGTTGTTGGCCGAGTTCGAAATCATCAGGCTCGCCGGTAGCCGGCACGTAGTGCTGCAAATGCGAAAGCAGGCGGACCAGGTCAGCAGTGCTGATCGACTGGGCCGCAGCCACCGCCTGCAATCGCGGTGCGAACTGCCCGCGCGCCGGGGCCAGCAAGGTTTGCAACGAGGCAAAGAAGGCCTGGCCTGCCGCATCCGCCCCCACTTCCTGGCCTTGGCTTGCCGGCCCTCGTCCTGCCCTCATGCGCCGGTCTTCGGCACGCCGGCGCGGGGCCGGTTGCAACTCGGGCAGCACACCGGCGACGGCCAGCAACTGGTTGGCTTCGGCATAGATGACGTCGACATCGCGCAAGACATAACGCTCGAAAAGCTTGAGCAGGACCAGTTTGACCCGTAAGCCCACCCCCAGGTTACGGCCAGCTTCAAGGAAGTACCCGCACAATGCAGCAGGGCCGAGCGGGTTGCGCTGCTCATGCACGGGGCGGTCGAGCAAGGCCTGCAAACGCAGGCCCAGTTGCTGCAGGGCAATACCATCGCGCGACAGCACCCGCGCGACCATGCCTTCGATGGCCGCAGCCCGTTCCAGTTGCACCTTGCTACGCAGGTTGCCGGCTTCTGCCAGCTGCGCCAGCAGGTCGACCTGGCCGATGCGGGCGTAAGCGTCATAGAAGGTATCAAGGAAGCCGCGTTCGATACTTTTGCGCTTCAGGCGCAGATCGCGCATGGCCTCGAAGTACAGGTTCTGGTCGCAGCGATCAACGGCCTTGTCGGCCATCTCGAACAGGGTGTCGTCAGCATTGTCGAACAGCGCCTGCAAGCCCTGGCGCAGTTGCAGCGCAGCCTTGTCGCGCACTTGCAGGAGCAATACCGGAAGGCAAGGCAGAGGCGTACGCCCCCCTCGGTCGATGGCTGCCGCCAGGGGCACCACCTTGCCTTCTTTTTGCATCCTGGACTCCTTGCAGGGTGTCTTGCCCGAAGGGGCTGTAAATCGTCAAAGCTATGACGCCAAATACTGGTCGCCATTATCGGTAAAAAATCGCACAGCTGCCAGCGCCGATTCATGGACGGGTTAATGACCCTGGTTTGCAGGCATTGCTCACGAAGACCGACCAAAGGTCATGGCCGGGGCGGCTGTACACATCGGCCCCCTGCCCTATAATCGCCGGCATCTAGCTTGTGGAGCCGACCATGCCGAACCTACGCCTTGCCGACCTGACCGCTGAAATCGAAGCCAACGTGCGCCGCGCACTGTTGGAGGACATCGGCAGTGGCGACATCACCGCGCAGCTGATCCCGGCCGAGCGCCTGGCCAAGGCCACCATCATCACCCGCGAAGACTGCGTGATTGCCGGCACTGCCTGGGTCGACGCCGTGTTTCGCCAGCTCGACCCGCGTGTGGCTGTGCACTGGCAGGTGGCCGACGGTGATCGCGCCACGGCCAACCAGCCGCTGTTTCACCTGGAAGGCCCGGCCCGCTCTCTGCTGAGCGGCGAGCGCAGCGCGCTGAACTTCCTGCAGATGCTGTCGGGGGTCGCCACCCGTGCGCGTTTCCTGGCCGACCTGGTGGAAGGCACCCAGGTGCGCCTGCTGGACACCCGCAAAACCCTGCCCGGCCTGCGCCTGGCACAGAAGTACGCGGTTACCTGCGGCGGCTGCGACAACCACCGCATCGGCCTGTACGACGCCTTCCTGATCAAGGAAAACCACATCGCCGCCAGCGGTGGTGTTGCCGAGGCAGTAACGGCGGCGCACCGAATTGCGCCGGGCAAGCCGGTAGAGATCGAAGTGGAAAGCCTGGATGAACTGCGCGAGGCGCTGGCAGCGGGCGCGGACATCATCATGCTCGACGAGCTGAACCTGGACGAAATGCGCGAAGCGGTGCGTATTAACGCGGGCAAGGCCAAGCTGGAGGCCAGCGGCGGGGTGAACGAGACGACCTTGCGGGTAATTGCCGAGACTGGCGTGGACTACATCTCGATTGGTGCCATGACCAAGGATGTGAAAGCAGTGGACCTGTCCATGCGGTTGAGCCTGTGAGCTGACCGCAGGCAATAAAAAACCGGCCATTGAGCCGGTTTTTTTGTCGTTGCCGAGGGCCTCTCGCAGCAAGCCCCAGAGGCAACGCACTGCCTTCAGGCCTTCGCATTACCTGTGGGAGCTGGCTTGCCGGCGATGGGCCGCAAAGCGGCCCCTGTGTTGCTGGATCAGAACGAGGCGTTGGCCAGGCCGTCCAGGTAACGCTCCACGTCCAGGGCCGCCATGCAGCCAGCGCCGGCCGAGGTAATGGCCTGACGGTAAACGTGGTCAGCCACGTCACCTGCAGCGAACACACCTTCAACGTTGGTGGCGGTAGCGTTGCCTTCACGGCCCCCGTTGACCACCAGGTAGCCGTCCTTGAGGGTCAGCTGGCCTTCGAACAGCGAGGTGTTCGGGGTGTGGCCAATGGCGATGAATACGCCGTCGACCTTGATTTCGTCGCTGCTGCCGTCGTTGTTCTTCAGGCGCGCACCGGTTACGCCCATGTTGTCACCCAACACTTCGTCCAGGGTGGCGTTGAGCTTGAGCTCGATCTTGCCTTCGGCCACACGGGCGTTGAGCTTGTCGACCAGGATCTTCTCCGCGCGGAAGGTCTCGCGACGGTGCACCAAGGTAACCTTGCTGGCGATGTTGGCCAGGTAAAGCGCTTCTTCCACGGCAGTGTTGCCGCCGCCAACCACCGCGACCGGCTTGTTGCGGTAGAAGAAACCGTCGCAGGTGGCGCAGGCCGAAACGCCCTTGCCCATGAAGGTTTCTTCCGACGGCAGGCCCAGGTAGCGGGCGCTGGCACCGGTGGCGATGATCAGTGCGTCGCAGGTGTATTTGCCGCTGTCACCCTGCAGGGTGAACGGCTTGTTGGCCAGGTCGACAGCATTGATATGGTCGAAGACGATTTCGGTTTCGAAACGCTCGGCGTGTTCCTGCATGCGCTGCATCAGGGCCGGGCCGGTCAGGCCGTGGGGGTCGCCCGGCCAGTTGTCAACTTCGGTGGTGGTGGTCAGCTGGCCGCCCGCCTGCATGCCGGTGATCAGCAGCGGCTTGAGGTTGGCGCGGGCAGCGTAGACTGCAGCACTGTAACCGGCAGGGCCGGAACCGAGAATGATGACGCGCGAATGACGTACTTCAGACATGTCGAACTCCTGTCGAGCCGGCGGCACGGGCCGGCATCGGTGTACCGGCTGCGCCAGCTGGAAAATTAAAACGGACCCACGCAGCACTTGGGGAAGGCTACAACGCGCAGGCCCGAAAAGCGGAAAGTTGAGCGCACTGTAGCGAGGTCGCAAAGATTAAGGAAATATCCTTAGACAATCCACCTCATAGGCACGGTCTATTCACTGATTTCATCCGTAGCCCAGCCCTGGCGCTTTTGTTACAGCCCGTGTCCCGCTTGCCAGCCACCTTTCGTCGGCGCGGCAAACTCGGTAAGGTCAGCGCGTTTTCCTTCTCTGCGGAGTCTCCCGATGCAAGCCCCTGTCCTCTCCGGCCCCCAATACCTGCGCGAAGGCCTGAAACTGGTGCTGAGCCCCAACCTGCGGTTGTTCGTGCTGCTGCCGCTGGCGGTCAACCTGCTGCTGTTCGGTGGCATGGTCTACTTCGCCGGCCACCAGTTCGGCCTGTGGCTCGATGCCCTGATGCCAACGCTGCCAGCCTGGCTGAGCTTTCTCAGCTACATACTCTGGCCGCTGTTCGTTGCCCTGCTGGTGCTGATGGTGTTCTTCACCTTCACCCTGGTGGCCAACATCATTGCCGCGCCGTTCAATGGCTTCCTGGCGGAAAAGGTCGAAGTGGTGGTGCGTGGCGAAGACACCTTCCCGGCGTTCAGCTGGGGCGAGCTGGTGGCCATGGTGCCACGCACCTTCAGCCGCGAAATGCGCAAGTTGGGCTACTTCCTGCCACGGGCCATCGGCCTGTTCATCCTGTCGCTGATCCCCGTCGTCAACGTAATCGCCGCGCCACTGTGGCTGATGTTCGGGGTATGGATGATGGCCATTCAGTACATCGACTACCCCGCGGACAACAACAAGATGAGCTGGCAGGACATGCTCGCCTGGCTGCGCAGCAAGCGCTGGCAGTCGCTGGGCTTTGGCGGCATCACCTACCTGGCACTGATGATCCCAGGGGTGAACGTGCTGATGATGCCGGCGGCGGTGGCCGGGGCCACGTTGTTCTGGGTGCGGGAGCGTAACTGACTGCCGAGGTGTACGCGCCCCTGTAGGAGCAGCCTTGTGCTGCGAAGAGGCCATTGCAGCCGAAGATAATCTTTAGCCTTACCGGCCTCTTCGCAGCACAAGGCTGCTCCTACAAGATGAGGCGGCAGCCTGAGTGATGGTGAAAGCCATTGGGTCCACCAAAAGGCAGACCAGATCTGCTCGGGGCTCTACTGCCCCAACCGGCTGGAGAACTGCCCCACCACATCCACCACCCGCTTCGCCCCGTCCTGGATCTCGACAATCACGTTGCCCGTCTCATCGGCCAGCGCCAGCCCCTGCTCGGCCTGGCGCTTGCTGGTGTCGATGATCTCCACCGCCGCCTGCGCCAGCTGCTCGTTCTGCTTCACTACCCGGGCAATTTCCTCGGTAGCGGTGCTGGTGCGCGAGGCGAGCTGGCGCACTTCGTCGGCAACCACCGCAAAGCCACGCCCTTGCTCGCCCGCGCGGGCCGCCTCAATGGCGGCGTTGAGCGCCAGCAGGTTAGTCTGCCCGGCAATGTCGCTGATAGTCTTGATGATCGAGCCAATCACCCGCGACTGTGTATCCAGCGCCTGGATGCCCTCGGCCGCCTCCTGCATCGAAGCTTCCAGGCCGCGCATCACGCTGACGGTCTGGGTGACCACATCGGTGGCCTTCTGGGCGCTGACATCAGTACCCAGCGAGGTGTTGTAGGCAACATCTGCTGCCTCGGCCACCGCCTGCTCCTGATTGACCTGGTCGGTAATCACGGTGGCAAACTTGACCACTTTGTAGAGTACGTCGTGGGCATCGAACAGCGGGTTGTACGAGGCCTCCAGCCAGACCACCCGGCCATGGGCATCGATGCGTTTGAAACGCTCGGCCACGTACTCGCCACGGCGCAGCTTGTCCCAGAAGGCCTGGTAGCCGGCCGAGTTGGCCTCCTCCGGCTCGCAGAACATGCGGTGATGCTTGCCGCGGATCTGCTCCAGGCGGTAACCAACGCTGGCCAGGAAGCGTTCGTTGGCGGTGAGGATGGTGCCGTCGAGGGCAAATTCGATAACCGCGGTAGAGCGCATCAGCGCCTTGATCAGGCTTTCGTGCTCGCGAGACGTCTCAATGGTGCGGGTCAGGTCGCTGGAGTGCAGCGTAAAGTACTTGATGCGCCCCTCGCTGTTCTTCACCGGCTGCAGGATCGACCGCAGCCAGGCTTCCTGGCCGTTGCCACGCAGCAGACGGAAGGCGCCGTTCAAATGCTCGCCACGGCTGATCGCGCTCTTCATGCGTTGGTAGAAATCCAGCGACTTCACATGAGCTGGGACGATGTCCTCGATGTTGCGTCCAAGCAATTGATCGGAACGGTAGAGCATTTCGCTCTCGAAGTTGCCGTTGACCATCTCGATCCGTCCCTGTGGGTCGAGTTGAAGTACCAGCATCTCGCTGTCGAGACTACTCTTGACCTGTTCCACGGACATCAGGTCTTCGCGCAGCTGCCGGATTTCTTGCTTGAGCTTGCTGTTGAACATCACCGCACTCCTGGAGCGCATCACCTAGTCGAATGCATCTTCATCGGCTGCCGGTTGCACCTTCTTGAGCACCGCGCAACGAAATATTCATAAAGGCAAAAGCGTCAGCGGTCAGGCGTCATCTGTACGTCACATTGCAGTCACATTGGCGCAACCCGGCAAGCGGAAACTTTTTGTCATGAATACACCCGCCCTACGCATTACCCTGGTCAGCGAAACCTTCCCACCCGAAATCAACGGCGTGGCCAACACCCTTGGCCGCCTTGGCGAAGGGCTGCGTCAGCGCGGCCATGAGGTGGAAGTGGTGCGCCCGCGCCAAGCCGGCGAAGCCCCCGTGCACAACGACCCGTACCTGATGCTCTGCCGTGGCTGGGCGCTGCCTGGTTACCCCGGTTTGCAGTGGGGCGAGGTGTCGATGCACAAGTTGTTGCGCCGCTGGCGGCGGCAGCGCCCGGATGTGCTGTACATCGCCACCGAGGGGCCGCTGGGGCTCAGCGCACTGCGCGCGGCCAGGCGCCTGGGAATCGCGGTCGTCAGCGGCTTCCACACCAACTTCCCGCAGTACTCCGGCCAGTACGGCCTGGGTTTGCTGGCACGCCTGCTCACCCACTACCTGCGCTGGTTCCATCGGCGCACGGCAATCACCCTGGTGCCCAGTGTCAGCCAGCGCCTGGAGCTTGAGCGACGTGGTTTCGAGCGCCTGGAGCTGCTCGCACGGGGTGTCGATGCCTGCCTGTTCAACCCGGCCCGGCGCAGCCAGGCGTTGCGCGAAAGCTGGGGGCTCGGCCCGGACGATCTCGCCGTGCTGCATGTCGGGCGGCTGGCGGTGGAAAAGAACCTTGGCTTGCTGCGGCCTTGCCTTGAGGCACTGCAGACGACTTATCCACAGAAGCGCCTTCGCCTGATCATGGTGGGTGACGGCCCTCAGCGCGCCGCCCTCCAACAGCAGATGCCGAATGCCATGTTCTGCGGCGCCCAGCGCGCAGAGGTGCTGGCCGAGCATTACGCCAGCGGTGACCTGTTCCTGTTCCCGAGCCTGACCGAAACGTTTGGCAATGTGGTGCTCGAAGCCATGGCTTCGGGGTTGGCGGTGGTTGCCTATGACGAGGCGGCGGCTGCGCAGCATATTCGCCATGGCCACAGCGGAGCGCTGGCCATGCCGGGGGACCAGGCGGCGTTTGTCGATGCGGCTTGCTGGCTGCTGGAGGAAGAGGAAACCTTGCGCCGGGTGCGCCTGAATGCGCGGCAGCATGCCAGCCGTCAAGGTTGGCCGGCGATTGTCGAAGAATTTGAGGGGTATCTGTGCAACGCTTGCAGGCAACCAGGTGTTGCGGCTGGGCGTTCTGCGCCATTTTTGCAGCGCCTGTGAGATCGAGCGCCGCCCGCGCGGCGCATCGCGAGCTAAGCTCGCTCCTACATCAGTTTCGGGCCAATTATTCCTGGTGGATTTGCGCGCGACCCCGTTGGCGCACGGCTCGATTCCGCGCCCTGCTAACAAGGCGATCGCGCGCGACTGGTACAGGATTGACTGGCCCGAAACAAATGTAGGAGCGAGCTTAGCTCGCGATGCGCCGCGCGGGCGGCGCTCGATTTCACAGGCGCCAAAAGTCTCGCGACAGGCACTCCTCAGGCCAGTGCTTTTTCGATTGCCTGCACCACCGCCGGGTCATCCGGCGCCGTGCGCGGCGAGAAGCGCGCTAGCACCCGCCCGTCCTTGCCCACCAGAAACTTCTCGAAGTTCCAGCTGATGTCACCAGGAAACTCAGCCCCCTCGCCCGCCAGCAGGCGGTACAACGAATGACGCTGTGGCCCGTTGACTTCCAGCTTGCCGCCCAGCGGGAAGCTCACCCCGTAGTTGAGGCTGCAGAATTCCTGGATTTCCTTTTCGCTGCCCGGCTCCTGCCCGGCAAACTGGTTGCATGGCAGGCCAAGCACATTGAAGCCCTTGTCCTTGTAAACCTGGTAGAGGTTTTCCAGAGCCATGTATTGCGGCGTGAGACCACATTTGGAGGCAACGTTGACCACCAGCACCACTTGGCCCTTGAACGGTGCGAGGGGCAGCTCCCCGCCGTTCAGCGCGTCCAGTTTCAGGTCGTGAAATGCACTCATGATGACATCCCCTCTCAGGTTCCCGGTTGCCGCGCAGGCGAATTCCGCCCACTAAAAAGGCGCCCGTCCAAACCGTCCACCTCCCGTAGGAAGGCAAATCGGCTTGCCCGAGCGCCTGGCGACTTTCTGAGCTTAGCGCAGAAAATCAGTGGTGATGGCCACCTTCACCGTGGATGTGGCGGTGAGCGATTTCTTCTTCGCTGGCGTCACGCACGTCGACAACCTTGACCTGGAAGGTCAGGCGCTGGCCGGCCAGCGGGTGGTTGCCGTCAACGGTGACGTCGTCGCCGTCCAGGTCACGGATGGTGACGATCTGCATCTGGCCGTCCGGTGCCGAAGCGTGGAACTGCATGCCCACTTCCAGCTCGTCGACGCCTTCGAACAGGCTGCGGTTCAGGGTGCTGACCAGCTCGGCCAGGTATTCGCCGTAGGCGTCTTCCGGCTCGATGGAAACGTTCAGCTCGTCACCGGCCTGTTTGCCTTCCAGGGCTTTTTCCAGGCCCGGGATGATGTTGCCGGCACCGTGCAGGTAGACCAGCGGCGCGCCACCGGCGGAGCTGTCGATGGTCTCCCCGGCGTCGTTGGTCAGGGTATAGTCGATGGAGACAGCCTTGTTGGCGGCGATCAGCATGGGGCAAGACCTTTTGCAAAAGTATGTAGAGCGGACAAGTGTAACCAAGCCATCGTCCGATTGCGAACGCACTGCGGACAAGCAACGGCCCATCAGTCGGATCACCGGCTTTCACCAGGACGAAGAAGGCCATTGGGTGGCCGAACTCTCCTGCGGTCATACCCAGCATCTGCGCCACCAACCGCCGTGGCAATCACGCCCTTGGGTGCTGGACCCGGCACAACGCGCGCAGCGCATCGGCCAGCCATTTGCTTGCGGCTGGTGCGCACAAGGGGGCGATGGCGCTACCCTTGGCCGCTAATTTCTTGCACCGCTTATTTCGAGAAGCACGCATGCAGACATTTTTCATTGCGCCGACCGACTTTGGTGTCGGCCTGACCTCCATCAGCCTGGGCCTGGTGCGCACCCTCGAGCGCGCCGGCCTGAAGGTCGGTTTCTTCAAGCCGATCGCCCAGCCCCACCCGGGTGACACCGGCCCCGAGCGCTCTACCGAACTGGTGGCCCGCACCCACGGCATCACCCCCCCGCTGCCACTGAGCCTGGCACAGGTCGAGCGCATGCTCGGCGACGGCCAGCTGGACGAGTTGCTCGAAGAAATCATCCGCCTCTACCAGCAAGCCTGCGTCGGCAATGACGTGGTGGTGGTCGAGGGCATGGTGCCCACGCGCCACGCAAGCTATGCAGCGCGGGTCAACCTGCACCTGGCCAAGAGCCTGGATGCCGAGGTGATCCTGGTGTCGGCCCCGGAAAACGAAGTGCTCAGCGAGTTGTCTGGCCGGGTCGAACTGCAGGCCCAGCTGTTCGGCGGCCCACGTGACCCGAAGGTGCTCGGGGTAATCCTCAACAAGGTGCGCACCGACGAAAGCATGGCGGCCTTCGCCACCCGCCTGCGCGAGCACTCGCCCCTGCTGCGCGGCAACGATTTCCGCCTGCTCGGCTGCATCCCCTACCAGCCTGAGCTGAACGCCCCGCGCACCCGCGACGTGGCCGACCTGCTCGGTGCCCAGGTACTCAACGCTGGCGACTACGAGCAGCGGCGCATGAGCAAGATCATCATCTGCGCACGCACCGTGGCCAACACGGTACCGCTGCTGACATCAGGCACCTTGGTCGTCACACCGGGTGATCGCGACGACATCATCCTTGCCGTCAGCCTGGCCGCCATCAATGGCGTACCGCTGGCCGGGCTGCTGCTGACCAGCGACAGCAAGCCCGACGCGCGCATCCTTGGCCTGTGCCGCGGCGCGCTGCAGGCAGGCTTGCCGATCCTGTCGGTCAGCACCGGCTCGTACGACACCGCCAACCAGCTCAATTCGCTGAACCGCGAAATCCCGGTCGACGACCGCGAGCGCGCCGAGTTCATCACCGACTTCGTCGCCAGCCACCTCGATGCGGCCTGGTTGCACCAACGCTGCGGCACCCCGCGCGAGATGCGCCTGTCGCCGGCGGTATTCCGCTACCAACTGATCCAGCGGGCGCAGCAGGCCAACAAGCGCATCGTCCTGCCAGAAGGCGCCGAGCCGCTGCTGGTGCAGGCCGCAGCCATCTGCCAGGCGCGCGGCATCGCCCGCTGCGTGCTGCTGGCCAAACCCGAAGATGTCGAGGCCGTGGCCCGCGCCCAAGGCATTACCCTGCCGCCTGGCCTGGAAATCCTCGACCCCGAGCTGATTCGCGGGCGCTACGTGGAGCCGATGGTTGCGCTGCGCAAGAGCAAGAACCTCAACGCACCGATGGCCGAGCAGCAACTGGAAGACCCGGTGGTGATCGGTACCATGATGCTGGCTCTGGACGAAGTGGACGGCCTGGTATCGGGCCTGGTGCACTCTACCGCCAACACCATCCGCCCGGCCCTGCAGTTGATCAAGACCGCGCCGGGCTCCAGCCTGGTGTCGTCAGTGTTCTTCATGCTGTTCCCCGAGCAAGTGCTGGTGTACGGCGACTGCGTGATGAACCCCCACCCGAGCGCTACCGAGCTGGCCGAGATTGCCAGGCAGAGCGCAGAATCGGCGCAGGCCTTCGGCATCGCGCCGCGGGTGGCGATGATCAGCTATTCAAGCGATTCGGTCAGTGATGAAGAAGTCGGCAAAGTGCGCGAAGCGACACGCCTGGCACAGGGCGCAGCGCAGGCGTTGGTGATCGATGGGCCACTGCAGTATGACGCGGCGGCCAACCCGGCAATTGCACGGGAACTGGCGCCGGATAGCCCGGTGGCCGGGCGTGCCACAGTGTTCGTCTTCCCTGACCTGAATACCGGCAACACCACGCACAAAGCGGTGCAACGCAGTACCGACGGGGTCAGCCTGGGGCCGATGCTGCAGGGGTTGCGCAAGCCGGTGAACGACTTGCCGCGCGGGGCTCAGGTTGACGATATCGTGCATACCATTGCCCTGACGGCGATTCAGGCCAGCGTGGTGCGCTAAAAGCCGGGCCGCTTTGCAGCCCATTCGCGGCACAAGGCCGCTCCTACAGGGATTGCGTAATGCCTGTGGGAGCGGCCTTGGATCGCGATTGGGCCGCAAGGCGGCCCCGGGCATCAATCAGGGATACTGCTGAACCTGGCCTTGTTGCTGGTCATACTGCTGGCCCGGAATCGGCTTCAGGTTCACTTCCACCCGGCGGTTCTGCGCACGGCCATTAGCGTCGGCGTTGCTGGCGATCGGCTGGTCCGGGCCCATGCCACGCACCGAAATACGCGAAGCATCCACACCCTGCGAGGTCAGGTAGGTGCTGACCGCCTGCGCGCGGCGCTGGGACAGGTCCATGTTGTGCTGGCGGCTGCCGGTGCTGTCGGTGAACCCGACCACTTCAATGGTGTTCTGGTTGAACTGCTTGAACGAGCCTGCGAGGTTGTTCAGCGGCGAGTAGAAGCTTGGGGCGATGTTGGCCGAGTCGGTGGCAAAGGTGATGTTGCCCGGCATGATCAGTTTGATCTGGTCGCCCTGGCGCTGTACTTCCACGCCGGTGTTGGCCATCTGGGCGCGCAGTTCGGCCTCTTGCTTGTCGGCGTAGTAGCCGTAACCCGCTGCTGCAGCACCTACCGCGGCGGCGCCGATCAGCGCACCCTTGCCACGGTTGTTGTGGTCGATGGCAGCACCGGCGATGGCGCCAGCCAGCGCGCCCAGGCCGCCGTACTTGGCAGTCTTGCTCATCCCCGTGGAGCCCTGCGCCTGACCCTGGTTGTCATAAGGGTTCTGGCCGGCACAGCCAGTCATCAGGGCAGCGGCAGTTGCGACGATAATCAGACGACGCATGGTGAACATGGACAAGCTCCTACTGAAATTCATAAATGCGGCAGATCACGAAGGGATCTATGCCAGCCTTGGATTGCATCGGCAATGAAAAATTCAATGAAAGTGCCTTCATGTGCACTCAGGCACGCACGAAAGGGTTTTCTCGCATCTCGTCACCCAGGCGGGTATCGGGCCCGTGGCCAGTCACCACAATGGCCTCTTCATCCAGCCGGTACAGCCGCTCCTTGATGGAACGCACGATAGCCCGCTGGTCACCCCCCCACAAATCGGTGCGGCCAATGCCACGGCGGAACAAGGTGTCGCCGGCGATCAGCAGTTTGGCATCGGCGAACCAGAAGCTCATCGACCCCGGGGTGTGGCCAGGCGTATGCAATGCCACGCCACAGCCACAGGCCAGCGCTTCGTCATCGCCCAGCCAGCGATCGGGTGCCGGTACCGGCGTGTAGGGAACGCCGAACATCTGGCACTGCATCTCCAGGTTGTCCCACAGTACCTGGTCGTCCTTGTGCAGGTGCAGGGTGGCGCCGGTCAGCTCCTTGAGCTTGCCCGAGGCAAGAAAATGATCGAAGTGCGCGTGTGTATGGATGATGCTCACCAGCGTCAGGCCGTGGGCCTGCAGGCGCGCCAGGATCTTCTCCGGGTCACCTCCTGGGTCGACGACGATGGCTTTCTTGGTCAGCGGGTCGCCAATCAGCGTGCAGTTGCATTGCAGGGGGCCTACGGGGAAGGTTTCGCGGATGAGTGCTGACGATGGATTCTGCATGGTGGGTACGGGAACCGGTTAATCGAATAGGGTTTGCACACGGGCCAGTGCATCTAGGATGACAACTTCGGGCACCGACTCTACGCGCTTGGCAAAGCGTGCTTCAAGGTCGACTGTGCGGACCTGGTTGCAGAGCATCACCCCCTGAGTCTGCGTGCCCGCACCGCTGAGCGTCACTGCGAAACCCGCATGCCTTGCAAAATCACCACCTTGGGTGATCGGGACGATCACTGCCAGGCCTGACGCATTGAACGCCGCCGGGGTGAGTACCAGTGCGGGTCGCCCCTCACCCTGTTGTTCTCGTCCCACTGTGGGGTCGAGGTTGACGCGAACGATATCGCCCCTGGCGAACTTCACCCGCTTCACACTTCACGTCCTACTGGGCGCATCGCACTCCAGTCGGCCATGTCCTCTGGCTCCGGCGCGCTCAGGTCGCACTGGGCCATCAATTCCTCAAGGGTGTATTTGGGTTTCGATCGGACGGGCTTGAGCACCATCGTCTCTCCCGCTGTGTCCAGGCTCAGGGTGGAGCCGACACCGAGGCGCATCTGTTTGAGCACTGCGGCCGGCAAGCGGATGGCGGCGCTGTTGCCCCACTGCTGAATCTTGATCTGCATGAGTATCTCCCAAGGTAGATACATAGTAGAAACCCTCCAAGCGATTGCAAGCGAAATGTAGAGACGTCGTATCTACATTGTCATCTGTCCGGACCGGACAAAAGCCCTGCAACCTCAAGAAGGAAATCCCCTACATCACCTTGGGAAGCCACCTTCCAACTGCAAAAACACGAAGCGCAAACTCAGCCATCTATCAAGGCAGGAACAACCTGAACAACCCGCCCCCAAGCGCCCCGCCATTGGAGATCTCGATCCGTCCGCGCACCCCGCCGCTTTCATGCAGTGCCGCGATCCGCGCCGCAAAGTACAGGCCAAGGCCGGTGCTGCCGCTGGTCGAGTCGATGCCCTGGATGTATTGCTCCTGGCGCTCGAGCATGTGCTTCGGATAACCCGGACCGTCATCGTTCACGCAGATGGCCAGCTGGTTATCGGCCTCTTCGATGGTGATCAGCAAGGCGTGCCCGGCAAAGCGGGTGGCGTTGGTGATGACGTTGGCAACTACCGAGGCCACCAGTTCGCGGTCGAAGAAGCCCAGTGGGTTGTCGGTGTCGATGCGCCAGGTGGCGAGAATGTCGTTGTGCTTGAGCACTTCCTGATGCGCCGCCAACTGGGCTTCGATGAAATCGTCCAGTTCGTGGTAGTCCGGGCACACCGGCAACTGGTTGATACCCAGTTTGTACAGGCCCAGCAACTGCACCAGCATGCCGTTGAGGTGGCGAAACTCGTGCTCCATGATTCCCTGCTCGGCACCACCACGCAGCTCTTCGGGCAAGCGCTCCATCCACTGGCTGTGGGACTGGATCAGCGCTGACAAAGAGCTTTTGAGGTCGTGCACGGTGGAGGCGATCACCGTGGAAAAATCCAGCCCCTGATTGTCTTGATTCATGCGCCGAACACTCGGATGTGCAGTTTGCGGTAACGGTCATAGCGATTGTCGCTGGCAGGGATACCGGCCACGCTGGTCAAGGCGTCCTGGCATTCCTGCATGATCGCGGGCTGAGGGTTTTCACCGCCAATGCGCAGCAGCGCCTGGGCGGTGTTAAGGGCGATGCTGATGTTTTTCGGCTGCATACCCAGCGCCTTGCGGAACATCTGCAACGCCTCGCCAAGCTGCCCTCCCTGGTAACTGCGCACACCCTGGCGATTGAGGGTGACCGCTTCGGTAATGGCGTTGAGCACGCTGGGGTCGTCCGTCAGCTTGCCCACTTTCTCCATGACCTTGGGGTCATCGCCATAACTTTCCACACAGCTCTTTAGTACGCCGAGGGCGGCGGCTTCCTGCCCCATTGCCTGCAACTGTGCGGCAACGGTCAGGGCCGCATCGACCGAGAAGAACTGGTTCATCTTGTCCAGGCGCTGGATCGCCTGTTCGGTCAGCTTGCCGGCCGTTTCCGGGTCGCCCGCCTGTTGCAGGCTGGCGGCCTTCATCATCCGCGCACGTACCTGCAAGCCCTGGTCCTCGGGGTTTTCCTTGGCCACCTCGCTGAGCGTAGTGTTGATTTCGACCCGGGTACGGGCGTCCAGGCCGAAGCCTGCGTTCTTGCTCATCAGCGCCTGCACCAGGCCTAGGTTGTTTTCAGCATCCTTGTAGCGCGAGCTCTGCCCCTGGTTCACCGCATGGCGGAACGCCTTCGACGCGCTCTCGAAGTCTTCGTTTTCCAGCGCCAGCTTGCCCAGCGTCGACTGCCGACGTACCGACAGTGGCGACAGCCGCACGGCTTCTTCAAGCAGGTTTTGCGCGCGCCGGGTATCGCCTTGGGCCACCAGCACCTCGGCCATGCCGTCGTACAGGCCGGGCATGATCGGGAACGCCTTGAGCGCCTGCTCGTACACACCCTGGGCCTGGGCATTCTGGCCACGCTTGTGCATCAGGGCGCCCAGCGCGGCGTACACCCAAGGCTGCGGGCGGCTGGCCAGGATGGCCTTGAGGAACTTTTCCAGTTCCTCGAAGCGGTTAAGGTTACGCAGGGCATCCGCCCGATAACGCAGGCACAGCGGTGCCAGGCGCGGGTCTTTCTTGCACAGCTCGGCACAGGCGGCCAGCACTTCGGCCGGGCGATTGCGGTCCAGCGCCTGCAAAATCGGCTTGAGCAGCGTCTTGCGCTGGAACAGTTTTTCGACGCGCTGGGCCAGGCCAACGCGGTTGAACGGTTTGGTCAGGTAGGCATCGGGCTCGTGCTCGATGGCGCTGAGGACAATGGCCTGGCTGCTTTCGGCCGTGACCATGATGAACACGCACTCATGGCTGATGTGCTTGTCGATGATCAGGTCTTCGAGCACCTGCTGGCCGTTCTTCTTGCCGTCGCCCAGGTGGAAGTCCTGCAGGATGAAGTCATAGCGCTTCTGCGCGCACATGCGCAGCGCCTGCTCGCCGCTGTCGGCGGTGTCCACGTCGCGCACGCCCAGCTCGCGCAGCATGGAACGGGTCGACGTGCGAAAGTCGGTAAAGTCGTCGACGATCAGAAAGCTTTTTTGCCCGTACTGCAGCATCAACACGACCTGCCTTGGAATGATTGAAAAATCGCGCGAGGCGATGCCACCGATCGCTGTATCGGCAGCTGGTCGGGAAAGATGAGGGTAGAGCATCACCGGCCACAATCCATGGCCTCAGGCCATCACTTTAGCGGGCAATGACCTGCAGGGCCAGTATCAGGCCAGTACCCCCAGGGATTTGGCCTTGGCAACCGCCTGGGTACGCCGCTCAACACCCAGCTTGCTGTTGATGTGGCTGACGTGGGTCTTTACGGTGTGCAGGGAAATGAACAGCCGCTCGCTGATCTGCTGGTTGGAACAACCCTGGGCAATCAGTTCGAGCACGGCCAGTTCGCGGCCGCTCAGGGCTTCGCCGGTGCCGGTGGTGGCGCTTCGCTGCTGCGGCAGGCGTTTGAGCAGTTCTGCCTGAACCGGGCAGGACGAGCCTGCCTGCAATTGCTCAGAAAGCCAGTGCGGGTGCTTTTCCAGCAGCGGCTGGAACGGTTGCAGCACGCCGCCATGAGCGGATGCCAGCAGGCTTGGCAGCAATTGCGCGGCCTGCCCCTCCCGGCCTTCGTCCAGCAGCAGGGAGAGCCATTGGCACAGGGCGCTGACGGTGAGCAGCATGCCGCCACTGGCCTGGCCACGCTCGACCAGACTTGCCAGGCGTTGTACGGCGTCGTCACCGCGTAACTGGATGCGCTCCAGCAGCGCCTGCTGCAACGCAATGTGCAACGGCAGCAGCGGGTGGAACTCCGGTGCGGCTGCCGGCTGCTCGCCGCCGTAGGTCTGGCCCAGGCGCAGCAGCCAGGACTCGGCCAGGTCGGTACGCCCCTGGGCCAGCCACAGTTCGCATTTGATCAGGGTAATCATGGCCAGGTAGTAGACCGGGGGCACGTCCCAGATATGCATCAGGCGCTCGGCCTCGGCCAATTCGGCAAAAGCCTCTGAAAAGTGCCCTTCCCTGCCATCGAGCGTAGCAATCACGCAATGGCCGATAAGCACACTGATATCCCGGCAGGCCCGCGCCTCGCCCAGCCCCGCGCGCAACCGCGCACGGCCCTGGGCCGGCTGCAGCCGAGAAACCAGCAGGTAACCTTCGTAAAGCGTCAGGCGCGCACGCACGGCATACAGGCGCTGCGCCGAAAGCCCTTGCAGGCGCTGGAGCCCTTGACGCACTTCGTCCAGGGCGCGCAGCACCTCGCCCCGGGCGTGCAACACTCGCGCCCGGTCGTAATGGGCCAGCGCCTCGAACAACGGGTTGCCAACCCGCTGGGCCAGCTCCAGGGCTTCGCGGTTCCAGCCTCGGGCCCGCCAGAAATCACCGTCGGCAATGGCCAGGTTGGACAGCGTCGACAAACACACCAGGCGCTGGCCATAACGCTTGCTCGGCAGGCTCTGCAGCGCTTCGCCGCAATAGGCCAAGGTGCGTTCGCGGTCGCCACGGCCGCGGGCAATGACCCCACTCAGCGCCAGCCACTGGGCCAGCATCGACTTTTGCGCGGTGGCCGAAGGCGCGGGCAGAAAGCGGCTGAGGTAGCCGGCCAGTTCCTCGGCGGCGTCCAGCTGGCACGCCAGGCCCAACGCCCAGCTGTACAGCACGATCAACCGCGGAGTGCTGATCAGCAGGCTGTCGGGCAGGTCCATCTTCCAGCGCAGCAGCATGCCGACGTTCTGTTCAGCCAGCAGTTGCTCCTCGGACAGGCTCTGCACCAGGTTGGCAGCGACATCGAGGTGGCCGGCACGCAGCGCCTGCTCTACCGCCTCGTCCAGCAGGCCCTGCTTTTCAAACCAGCGACAGGCACGCAGTTGCAAACCGGCCAGTGGTTCGCTGGCCTGCCGGCTGCGCAGCAGGTCGGAGAACAGGTGATGGTAGCGGAACCAGTGGCCATGCTCGTCCAGCGGCACCAAAAACACCTGGTGCGCCTGCAGGAAACGCAGCACAGCTGCGCTGTCCTGGCGGCCACGCAGGGCGTCGCACAATGGGGCGCAGAAGCGCTCCTGGCAGGCCGTGTCGTACAGGAACGCCTGTACGTCAGCGGGCAGCATGTCGATGACTTCTTCAAGCAGGTAGTCGCGGATCAGGCCTTCGCCGCCATGTAAGGCCTGGGGCAAGGCTTGCTCGTCCGCCGACTCGCTGGCTGCCAGTTGCCAGAAACGCAAACCGGCCACCCAACCGTCGCTGCGCTGGATCAGGTTGTCCAGTGCCTGGCCGCGCAGGGCCGTTGGCTGCCGGCCTATCACCGCCAGCGACTCTTCGTCGGTAAGGCGCAAATCCTGTTCGTTCAGTTCGACAAGCTGGCGCGACAGCCGCAAACGCGCCAGGTGCCAATCCGGGCGCTGGCGGCTGGTAACCAGCAACACCAGGCCGGCGGGCAGGTGGTTGAGGAAGAACTGCAGGCAGCGGTCGAGCACCGGCCCCTGGGCCAGGTGATAGTCGTCCAGTACCAGCAGCAAAGGGGTATCGGTTTGCAGGTACAGCGCCAGCTCGTCGAGCAGGCCGTCGATCCACTCTTCGAAGGCGAACGGCTGGTGGCGCTGGCGCATTTTCAGCAAGCCCATGGCCTGCCCGCCCAGCGCAGGGCAGTACTGCTGCAGGCCTTCGAGCAGGCGTTCAAGAAAGCGGCCTGGGTCGGCATCACGCTGGCTCAGGCCCAGCCACAGGCTACGCCAATGCTCGGGCAGCGCTTCGCAAAATTCGATGGCCAGCGAGCTTTTGCCGAAACCCGCCGGGGCATTGACCAGCAACAGCCGCCCACCCAGCCCGGCGTGCAGACGCTGACACAGGCGCAAGCGCGGCACATGGCCGTCCGGCAGCGGCGGCCGGAAGAAACGCCCGTCCAGCAGGCCCAGGGCCTGGCTGGCAAATCCATGTGTACGGGACAAATCTGTCATGGCCGGCTCGTTCTGGGTGGAGGACTTCGGCGATATGGATGCTTGCGAGACTAGCCGGTAACGCAGCGCATTTGAAGATGATGGGCGCAATTGCCCCGGAAAAGACTGCGACAAAAAGCAACATGGCTGATGGACAGGGGGCTGGGGCGGGGGTTTGGGTGGGTATTCAGCAGATTTATCGCCCGCTCTTACAGGGATTGCACAGCTTCAAGGCCAGTGCAGTAGCGGTAGGAGCAGCCTTGTGCTGCGAAGAGGCCGGTAAGGCTAAAGACTCTCTTCGGC
>NZ_JBLZWV010000064.1:0-32831 GCF_056098905.1 Pseudomonas sp. TSO6
GTAGCGGTAGGAGCAGCCTTGTGCTGCGAAGAGGCCGGTAAGGCTAAAGACTCTCTTCGGCTGCAATGGCCTCTTCGCAGCACAAGGCTGCTCCTACAGGGCCTGTGTTTGACTGGAAATTATCGCCGGAGCAGGAAACAGAAACGCCCCGGGCAGGCCGGGGCGTTCTGGGGATCACACGGAGTGGAGGGTTTTCAGATCAACGAATACCCGACTGGCGCAACGCCGCAGGCTGGAAGTCGGCCTTGCTGGCGCTGAAGCCGAAGTCGTAGGCGCGCTTCTCTTCGTTTTTCATGCCCAGGGCCAGGTAACGACCCGACTGCAGGTCGTAGATGGTTTCCAGGGTGTACCAAGGCACCTCTTTGTTGTAATACGGCTGGGAATGGGCCTCGGACACGCGCCACAGCTGGCCACGGCCGTCGTACTGGTCGATCACTGCGGCCTGCCAGGTGTCCTCATCGATGTAGAAGTCTCGCTTGGCGTAGATGTGCCGCTGGCCCGGCTTCAGGGTTGCGACCACGTGCCAGACGCGGCGCAGCTCGTAACGGGACAGGTCCTGGTTGATGTGCCCGGCCTTGATGATGTCGGCGTACTTCAGCTTGGGGTCATCCAGCTTGAAGGCGTTGGAGGCGATGTACAGCTCCTTCTTGCCTTCGAGCTTCCAGTCGTAGCGGTCTGGCGCACCGTTGAACATGTCCAGGTTGTCCGAGGTACGCAGGCCGTCGGCGGCGGTACCCGGGCCGTCGTACGACACTTGCGGCGCCTGGCGCACGCGACGCTGGCCGGCGTTGTAGATCCACGCCTTGCGCGGCTCCTTCACCTGGTCGAGGGTTTCGTGCACCAGCAGCACGGTCCCGGCCAGGCGCGCTGGCGCGGTTACTTCCTGCTTGAAGTAGAACAGGATGTTGCCTGGGTTGTTCGGGTCGTAATCCTTCATCCTGTCGCGGAAGACGAACTGGTCGGAGAAGTAAACCGGGCTGAAAGAGCCGTTCTGCTGTGGCGTGGCCTGGATCACCAGGCGGCTGACACTGCCCCCCCGGTAACGGGTGATGTGGTTCCAGATCACTTCCAGGCCGGTTTTCGGGATCGGGAACGGCACCGCCGTGTTGAAGTTGTTCAAACCGTTGCCGCCTTCCGTCAGCGTGGTCTGGGTGGCGTTTTTCTTGATGGCGGCGAACACGTCCGCAGGTACCGTGGAGCCGCGATGGGTTTTGAATACAGGGATCTTGAAGGTGTCCGGGTAGCGCTTGAGCATGGCCATCTGGCCCGGCGAAAGCTTGTCCTTGTACTGCTCGGCGTTTTGCGCAGTGATGGTGAACAGCGGCTTTTCACTGCCATACGGGTCGGCCAGGAAACCCTTGCCGTCGACGCTGCCCGCACTCTTCGACAGCGGCTCCCAAGGGCCGATCGAGCCATCGGCGTTGCCGGCCTTTTCAGCCCCCATCGGGGTCAGGGTACTGCCCAACTTGGCCGCCTCGTCGGCGGATACCGCAGCCATGACGCTGGTCGCCAGCAGGGACAGGCCCAGTACACCAGCTTGCAGCAGACTTCTGGTCTTGTTCATGTCGTGTCGTCCTGGATCTGTATGCTTAGAAGTTCACGCCGAAGCTGAGCGCGACGAAGTCACGGTCATCCACGGTGCTGTACTTGCCATCGAAGAAGTTGGTGTACGACAGGCTCGCCGTGTAGGTGTTCTGGTACTCGGCGTCCAGGCCCAGGCTGACTGCCTTGCGGCCTTCCTCGAAGTTGGCACCAGGGCCGGGCGAGTAGCCAGAGACGTCATGCGACCAGGCCACGCTGGGCTTGAGGTTTACGCCGGCAAAGACATCGTTGTAGTCCCAGATGACCCGCGCGCGGTAACCCCAGGAGGTGCTGGTGGTGTAGCCGTCGTTTTCGCATTTGCGATTCAGGTTGGTGGTGGATGCCCCGGCACCTGCGCCGGCGATGGTGCTTGCATTGAGTGCCTGGCAGGTGTCCGCACCGCCAGTGGCAGGCAGCGGGCCAGGCCCGAAGACCGGGTCACGGCCATAGCGGGTCTCGCGGGCGTTTTCCAGGCCGCCAACGTGGGTTACCCCAACTTCGCCCACCACGGTCATGCGGCTGGCGCCCATTACCTGGTCGAAGAAGTGCGTCAGGGTGGTCTGGAACTGGGTGATTTCCTTACGACGGTAGCCGTGCAGGTCTTGGCCGGGGGTACCGGAGAGCAGCGAAGCGTTGGTCAGTGCGCCACCAATCGGACGCACGCCCGAGAACAGGATGTCGGTGGTATTCAGTTGTACGGGGGCATTGGGGCGATAGCTGACTTCACCACTCCAGGCCGTACCTGTAGGCAGCGTAGTGGAGAAGCTCAGGCCGTACAGGCGGATGTCTTCGGGGTACTCGACGAAGTACTCGGAGTTGCCGGCCACAATCAGCGGTGCCAGCGCCCGCAACTGGGCAGGCAGCGCGCTCAGGCCGGCGAACACCGATGGTGGGGCGCCGGTGGCACTGAAGATCGGTGCGCGGCTGTGGTAGTTCATGAAGTAGGCGCCGAACTCGGTGTCCAGCGGGTCGAACATGTAGCGCAGTGCCACGCCGAACTGGCCGCTGTCGCGGGCATCACGGTCGGCGCCGCGGCGCACCATCACCCCTTCCTCATTGATGTTCACGCCCCGGGAGGCGAGGAACTGCTGGGCCGCGCCGGGCACCGTGCGGCTGCTGTTGAGCACGCGCAGGTTGTCGGTACAGCCGTCGGCAATGATGTCCGGCTGCGAGAAGAACGTACCGCAGTTATCAACAACCGTCTGGTCCCACTCGATCTGGTAGAAGGCTTCGGCCGACAGGTTGTCGGTGAGGCTTTGCGAGATATAGAACATGTTGACCGGGATCAGGCCTTCCTTGATCTCGGCCCCTGGGCGGCGGAACGCCGACACGTCGATGGGGTTGATCGAGTTGATGCCGCCGCCGATGAAGGTACTCTCACCCCAGCTCACCACCTGCTTGCCCAGGCGTACCGAGCCCGGCTGATCGCCGATGGAATAGTTGTGGTAGACAAAGGCGTCGAGCAACTGCGCGCCGGACGACTTGGCGCCTTCCTTGCGGCCGGAGTCGCTGATGTCCTTGAACTCGCGGCCTTCGTCCTTCAGTTCGAAGTCGTACCAGTACTTGCCGCGCACGAACACGCCGGTATCGCCGTATTTGAGTTCCAGGTCATGGATGCCCTTGAAGATCTTGGAGAACGTTTCGCCCTTCTTGAAGTTCAGGTGGCCGTCGTCGGATGTCTGCGACAGGCCCTTGCCGCCGTTGTTCACCCCGATCAGGTTCTTGTTGGGGTTGGCTGTCGACCAGCTGGCGCCGATGGAGAGCGACGAGTCGAACTGGCCTTCGATTTCACCAATGTTGAAACTGACAGCGAAAGCAGGACTTGCGAGCGTGGAAGCAAGGCTGACGGCCAGGGGCAACTTGGCCCGGCGCCAGAACAGGTTTGCAGATTTCATCGACGCTACTCCATGTACTTTATTGTTATGGCAGTGAGTCCTTTCAAGAACGGCCCGAGCGACCGGTTTGCAGGTTTGCACCTGCGGCGACACGGCTTGCGCGTATCGCCCTCCCCCATTCCTGAAAATCCCCTGGCCCCGACTATAGCCAGCAAGGCACAGGCGCTTGATCCCTCTAAAGTGTGATTTGCGCTCCATGCCGCCAACTCGCTGCAGTGTTGTCCCGGTTGCGGGCTGGCAGAACTCAAGGATGGCGCATTTCTGCCATTTGGCAAGGCGCCGAGGCCTCTAGCGTGCGGGTCGCGTTCTGACGTTGGCGACCCGCACGGCGGTCACAGCGTGGAAAGGAACGCGCTGTTGCTGGCCTGCCACTGGACGATGTCCTGGCGGATGCGTTTCTTGTCGAGCTTGCCGACACTGGTCTTGGGAATTTCAGTAACAACGGCAATCTGGCTAGGAATCGCCCACTTGTTGATGTGCCCTTGCTCGACAAATGGCTTGAGATGGTCCTTGAGCGCCTTGGCATCGATGGCCTGGCTTTCGCGCACCACCAGCAGGGCAAACGGGCGCTCGCCCCATTGCGGGTCGGCCACCCCCACCACCGCCACTTCGCGCACGGCCGGGTGACGGCTGATCAGGTCTTCCAGGTCGAGCGAAGACACCCACTCGCCACCGGTCTTGATCACATCCTTGATGCGGTCACGGATGTCGATGTAGCCCATGCCGTCGAGGGTGGCAACATCGCCGGTGTGCAACCAGCCCCCCTGCCACAGTTCCTCGCTCTTTTCCGGCTCCTTGAAGTAGCCCATGGTCAGCCACGGCGCACGCAGCACCAGCTCGCCCTGGGTCTCGCCGTCTGCCGGCAGGAAGTTGCCGTCGCCATCGACAATGGCCGCCTCGACCAGTGGCACCGGTACGCCTGCCTTGATGCGGTAGGTGACGCGCTCATCCTCGCTGCCGGCCTGCAGCTCGTCGTTCAGGTGCGCAGCGGAGATCAGCGGGCAGGTTTCGGACATGCCATACGCGGCGGTCAGCTGAATACCACGCGCCAGGGCAGCCTGGTACAGCGAACGGTTGAGCGAGCTGCCGCCGATGATGATTTTCCAGCCGCCGAAGTCCTGCCCTTGCGCGTTGGGGCAGTTGAGCAGCATCTGCAGGATGGTCGGCACGCAATGGGAGAACGTGACCTTTTCTTCGCGCCACAGCTTGACCAGCATGTCCGGCTCGTAGCGCCCCGGGTACACCTGCTTCATGCCCAGCATGGTGGCGGCGTAGGGAATGCCCCAGGCATGCACATGGAACATCGGGGTGATGGGCATGTACACGTCGTTGCTGCCCAGCAGGCGCACGCTGTCGATGCTGCCGGTGACCGAAGCTTCGGCCAAGGTGTGCAGTACCAGTTGCCGATGGGTGAAGTACACGCCCTTGGGGTTGCCGGTGGTGCCGGTGGTGTAGAAGGTGGTGGCCACCGAGTTTTCATCGAAGTCCGGGAAGTCGTAGCGCGAGCTGGCGGCTGCCAGCAGCTGCTCGTACTCGCCCACCAGGCCGGGCAGCTCGGCCGTTTTGTCCGGGCCATCGGTCAGCAGCAGGGTCTTGTCAACGGTTGTCAGCTGCCCGGCAATGGCCTGGTAGAGGCCTACGAAATCGCTGTTGACCAGCACCACGCGGTCTTCGGCGTGGTTCATGGTGTAGAGGATCTGCTCGGGCGACAGGCGCACGTTGATGGTGTGCACAACAGCGCCGATCATCGGGATGGCGAACATGCACTCCAGGTAGCGGTGGCTGTCCCAGTCCATTACCGCCACGGTGTCACCCGCCTTTACCCCAGCCTCGGTCAGCACATTGGCCAGGCGCGCAATGCGCTCGTTGAGCTGTGGGTACGTCAGGCGCAACTGGTCGCGGTAGACGATTTCGCGGGTCTTTTCATAACGGCTGCCGGACATCAAAAGGCGTTTGATCAGCAGCGGGTAGTCGTAGGCGCCCTCGGTGGGCTTGATGATGCGGGTCTGCAGCATGGGTATCCCTTTTCTGAAAAGCGGGCCGGACAAATCTGGTAACCACTGTAGTTCGCGAATGTGACGGCTAAATCAGCCGAAGGAATGATTTGGCTGCGCGGGGTATGAGTGGCATTGTCCGGGTGATGGATCATCCCTGCCCTGCCAACGGAGCCTTACCGATGCCCAGCCCGCGTCGCGCCGTATTTCTCGATCACCATTCCCTGGACCTCGGTGACCTCGACCTTTCCCCGCTACGAAGCCAGTTCGATGAGTTGGAGCTGTTCGATGCAACCCGCCCTGACCAGGTAAGCCAACGCCTGCAGGGCGCCGTGGCGGTGGTCAGCAACAAGGTCATGCTCGACGCCGCGGCCCTGGCCGCCAACCCACAGCTCAAGCTGATCCTGGTGGCCGCCACCGGCACCAACAATGTCGACCTGGCAGCAGCGCGCGCACAGGGCATCACGGTGTGCAACTGCCAGGGCTACGGCACGCCGTCCGTCGCGCAGCACACCCTCGCCCTGCTGCTGGCCCTGGCCACCCGCCTGTGCGACTACAACCAGGCAGTAGCCGACGGCCAGTGGGCCAAGGCCAGCCAGTTCTGCCTGCTGGACTTTCCCATCGTCGAGCTCGAAGGCAAAACCCTCGGCCTGCTAGGCCACGGCGAACTGGGCGGCGCGGTAGCGCGGCTGGCCGAAGCCTTCGGCATGCGCGTACTGAGCGGGCAGATTCCCGGCCGCCCGGAACGCGCCGACCGCCTGCCGCTGGACGAGCTGCTGCCACAAGTAGACGCCCTGACTTTGCACTGCCCGCTGAACGAGCACACCCGGCACATGCTCGGTGCCCGCGAACTGGCCCTGCTCAAGCCCGGTGCGCTGGTGGTGAACACCGCCCGTGGCGGCCTGATCGACGAGCATGCGCTGGCCGATGCCCTGCGCAATGGTCACCTGGGCGGCGCGGCCACCGACGTGCTCAGCGTGGAGCCGCCAGTCAACGGCAACCCGTTGCTCGAACCCGGCATCCCGCGGCTGATCATCACCCCGCACAGCGCCTGGGGAGCAGTGGAATCGCGCCAACGCATCGTCGGCCAGCTCAGCGAGAACGCCCAGGCCTTCTTCGCCGGCCAGCCGCGCCGCGTGGTCAGCTGAGCGGGGCGGCCGCCTCTGCTACACTGCGCCACTTTTTTCCAGGAGGCGTCGTCCATGGACCCGCGCAGTGAAGTATTGCTCCGCCAGGCAGAGCTGTTCCAGGGGCCGCTGCTGATTGCCGGCGCCCCCGCCGATGGCCTGCTCGGCCAATTGCCACAGGCCCAGGCCTGGACATGGCACGCAGGCGATCAGGCCCTGCTCGACAGCCGCTTTGCCGGCCGCAGCCACCATGGTGTCGAACCGCCTGAAGTGCCCTTCGACAGCGCCGTGCTGTTCCTGCCCAAGTCCCGCGAACTGGCCGCCTACCTGCTCAATGCCCTGGCGTCGCGCCTGGCCGGCCGTGAGCTGTACCTGGTCGGCGAAAAGCGCGGCGGCATCGAAGGCGCGGCCAAACAGCTGCAAGCCTTTGGCAAACCGCGCAAGCTGGACAGCGCCCGGCACTGCCAGCTGTGGCAAGTGACCATCGAGCAGGCGCCCGAGGCCAAGCCGCTGGAAAGCCTGGCCGAACGCTTCGAACTGGCCCTGGAAGACGGCCCGTTGCAAGTGGTCAGCCTGCCTGGCGTATTCAGCCACGGGCGCCTCGACCGCGGTACCGCCCTGCTGCTCAAGCACCTCGACGGCCTGCCCAGCGGGCATGTGCTGGACTTCGGCTGTGGCGCCGGGGTATTGGGCGCAACGGTCAAGCGCCGCTATCCGCAAAGCCGGGTAACCCTGCTGGATGTGGATGCCTTCGCCGTGGCGGCCAGCCGCCTGACGCTGGCCGCCAACGGCCTGGACGGCGAGGTGATCAGCGGGGATGGTATCGACGCGGCACCGACCGATCTCAGCCTTATCCTGAGTAACCCTCCGTTCCACACCGGGGTACACACCAACTACCAGGCTTCGGAAAACCTCCTGAAAAAATCGGCCGTTCATCTGCGAAAAGGCGGCGAAATGCGCCTTGTTGCCAACAGTTTCCTGCGCTACCAGCCGTTGATCGAAGGTGCGCTGGGCAACTGCCAGGTGCGCGCCGACGCTGACGGTTTCCGGATCTATCAGGCAACACGCGGATAAAAACAGCGCTTGCCGAAAGCGTTTTGCCTAGGCAGAATCCGCACCGTCCTAGGGGAGTAGTCTCCCGCGAGCACCCTGCTCGCCCGGTACGCGTCAACATACTTGGTCAACAGACCATGGCGCGTGCGACCCACCATGCCAGCCTGCATGGAGAGATCCGCAGAGACGGATCCAGGGTTTGACAAGACCTATGACACGCACACCTTACCCGGGGCGGGGAGGATGTACGTGTCATAGCCGTGTCGACCCGCCCCCGTAGGAAACCTGATGCTGGAATCTCTGTTGGTCCCCACCGCCATCGTTGCCCTCGCCGAAATCGGCGACAAGACGCAACTGCTCGCGCTCATTCTCGCTGCCCGCTTCCGCAAGCCGTGGCCGATCATCGCCGGCATCGTCGCCGCCACCTTGGCCAACCATGCCGCCGCTGGCGCCGTGGGTGCCTGGTTCGGCAGCTTCTTCAGCGACTCGGCATTGCACTGGATCCTCGCCGCGAGCTTCACCGCCACTGCGCTGTGGACCCTGGTGCCCGACAAGATGGATGACGACGAGAACCCGGCGCGCCGCTTCGGGCCGTTCCTGACTACGCTCATCGCGTTCTTCCTGGCAGAAATCGGTGACAAGACCCAAGTCGCCACCGTCATGCTGGCGGCGCAGTATCCGCACCTGATCATGGTGATCATCGGTACCACCCTGGGCATGCTGATCGCCAACGTGCCGGTGGTTCTGGCGGGTAACTTCGCGGCAGACAAGCTGCCATTGACCCTGATCCGTCGCCTGGCGGCCACGGCGTTCTTCGTGCTGGCCATCGTGGCGGTCTATACGGCGATGAAAGCAAGTGGCTGGGTTGGCTGACTGCAGAAGGGGCCGCTCTGCGCCCCAATCGCCGGCAAGCCAGCTCCCACCCCGACCGCACCGGCTTCAAGCCATGTGCAGTACATGTGGGAGCTGGCTTGCCGGCGATTGGGCTGCAAAGCAGCCCCCTTGCGGTCTTACTGCTTTGCCGCCTGATACAGCGGCATCACCTTCGGAATCGCCGACTGCAGCGAGGCAATGCGGCTTTCGGACGCCGGGTGGGTGCTCATGAACTCAGGCGGTGCGCCTTCGGAAGCCTTGCTCATTTTGTTCCACAAGGTGATCGCGGCATTCGGGTCGTAACCGGCACGCGCCGACAGCTCCAGGCCAATCAGGTCGGCCTCGTTCTCGTTGGCCCGGCTGTTGGGCAGGGTCATTGCGTAGTTCACCACGGTGTCGGCCATGGCCATGCTGCCCTGGCCGAGGCCGAAGATGGCACCGGCCCCCTGACGGGCCATTTCCACGCCGTACGCCTTGGACATGGCCTCGCGGCTGTGCTCACGCAGGGCGTGGGCAATCTCGTGCCCCACCACCGCGGCGATTTCCGCATCGGTGAGCTTGAGCTGATCGATCAGCCCGGTGTAGACAATGATCTTGCCGCCGGGGCCGCAGTTGGCGTTCAGCTCGTCGCTCTTGATCACGTTGACTTCCCAGTTCCATTGCGCGGCATCCGGGCGGAACTTGGGCGCCTGGGCGATCAGGCGGTTGGCGATTGCCTGCACACGCTTGGCATCGGCGCTGGACTTGTCGAGCACACCTTTGCTCGATGCTTCACCCAGGGTCTGCTGGTACGACTGGGCGTACATCTGGTTGACCTCATCGGTCGAGAGCATGCTGAACATGTACTGCTGGCGCTGCACGCCGACAGCGCCGCCGCTGGTGGTGTTCACCGCCTGGCAACCGGCCAGCAGGATGCCAGCACTCAACAGGCTGACGACAAAAGACTTACGCATGAAAACACTCCCTTTTTACATGCGCCGTATCCTAGGCCGAGTCAGCAGTGCCCGCTATAGCCGTAGGGAAGATTTTCTTCACCTGTACCGGCCTCTTCGCGGGCATGCCCGCTCCCACAGGTATTCATTTCCCCCAGGTATACCGAACAACCTGTGGGAGCGGGCGTGCCCGCGAAAGGGCCAGTGCAGGCAGAGCATCAGGCCGGGGTCAGGCACTCCGGCGCATCCAGCTTCGGGTCATTGACGAAATTGGCCAAGGCCCGTTCCCGCAAGGTGGCCGGGGGGCTGGCCAGCAACTCATGCAAGCGGGTAACCGGCGTATCCGGATCAAGCCACGCCGCCTGCCCCGCCTCGTCCAGTATCAGCGGCCGACGCTGGTTCATGGCTGCCTGGGTCACCACCGCGCAGCTCAGCCACACCTGGTCCTGCACCGGGTAGGCCTCCCACACTGCTGCAAAATACAGCGACGAGCCCTCCCCCGGGGTCAACCAGTACGGGCGTTTACGCACGTTGCCACGCCACTCGTAAAAGCCATTGGCCGGCATCAGGCAGCGACGCTGGCGAAAAGCATCGCGAAACATTGGCTGCTCGACCAGGGTTTCGGCGCGGGCATGCGCGGGGGTGCGGGACAGGTCTGTGAGCCAGGCCGGGGTAAGCCCCCAGCGCGCCTTGGCCAGTTGCTGCTGGCCGTCGAGCTGGCGCTGGATAAGCACCGAAGCCCCGGGCGAAATGTTCCATTGGGCCGGCTGGCCTTCGGGGAAGCCAGGCAGGCTGGCAAGCGCCTGGGGCCAGCGAAACAGGGCATAACGTCCACACATGGGCGAATTCAGAACCTAGCAGATCAAGGTACCGGGGAAGCTCTCCGGTTCGTCGCCAACCAGTGGCTGGGCATCATTGTACGCATCGATCAGCTGCCGTGCGTACTCGGCCTGCTCATCCGCCACCGCAAGCCCGAGCAGGCCTTGCAGCGGCAGTTCGCCCACACCCCCCATCAAGTCACGGCCCACCAGCTGCACGTTGATGCCTTCACTGGCCAGCATACCGACCAGCATTTCGGCTTCGAGCAGGTTTTCAGGTTCGTAGATACGCCGCATCAGTCGTTCTCACCGAAGACGTCCAGCATCCACTCCTCGCCATGAACCTGCAGCACGAAGCGAATAGGCTTGCAGCACACCTGGCAGTCCTCGATGTACTCCTGATCGCCACCGGACAGGTCCACCGTGGTTTCGACTTCTTCGCCACAATAAGGGCAATCGTAGTTCGCAGTTTCCAGCATCGCGGCCTCCGGGGTGACTTATGCGTATAATTGCCGGTCTGTTTACAGGGCCTGTGTGTGTCCGAGCCGTTTTTCGGAGCCCGCCCTACCTTATTACCCTAGCCGTTTCCAACAAGAGAGCATGATGGGCGAATTCGATGCCATCCGACCGTACGACGACGCTGAGGTCCCTGCCGTTCTGGCACGCCTGCTCAGCGACCCGGCATTCCTCGATATCCTCACCCACTTCCGCTTCCCGCGTGCGGCCGGTGCTCTCGGCTGGTTGCTCAAGCCGCTGATTGCCCGTCGCCTGCGCAAGGAATTCGCCGGCGTCACCTGCGTTTCGACCCTGCAGGACAAAGTCGAATACTACGTCGACCAGACCATCGACCGCGCCACCGACGGCGTTACCTATTCGGGCGTGGAACAGCTCAAGGCCGGCACCGCCTACCTGTTCCTGGCCAACCACCGTGACATCGTCATGGACCCGGCCTTCGTCAACTACGCGGTGTACCACGCAGGCTTGCCCACCCCTCGCATTGCCATTGGTGACAACCTGCTGCAAAAGCCTTTTGTCAGCGACATGATGCGCCTGAACAAAAGCTTCATCGTGCACCGTTCGATCAGCGGGCGTCGCGAGAAGCTGGCAGCCTATCAGTTGCTCTCGGCCTACATCAGCCACTCGATCCGCAACGACGCCACGTCGATCTGGATCGCCCAGGCCGAAGGCCGCGCCAAGGACGGTGACGACCGCACCGATTCGGCGATCCTCAAGATGTTCCACATGAGCCGCAAGGACGAGCCGTTCGGTGCGGTGATCCAGAGCCTTAACCTGACGCCGGTGTCGATCAGCTACGAATACGACCCGTGCGACCAGGCCAAAGCCCGCGAGCTTTACATCCGCGCCACCACCGGTACCTACAAGAAGGCACCCGGCGAGGATGACAACAGCATCGCCAAGGGCATTACCGGCTACAAGGGCCGGGTGCACATCACGTTCACCCCGCCGGTGACCGCGTACTACGAGGACACCAAGCAGCTGGCAGCGGAAATCGACCGGCAGATCCTTGGCAGCTACCGCCTGTTCCCGGTGCATTACCTGGCGTATGCGATGTGGGACAGCAAGGATGAGGCGCTGCAGGTGCCGAGTGCCGAGAAGGTGTTCCCGGCGGATGAGCTGGCCAAGGCCAAGGAAGAATGGCAACGCCGCCTGGATGCCTGCCCCGAAGAGCAGCGGCCTTACCTGGTGTTGCAGTATGCGACGCCGGTGCGTAACCAGTATCAGGTCAGGCAGCAGACGCCGGTCGCCTGATCGATCCCGGGGGCTGCGTTGCAGCCCAATCGCGACACAAGGCCGCTCCCAAAGGATTACGCAATTCCCTGTGGGAGCGGCCTTGTGTCGCGATGGGCCGCAACGCGGCCCCAATGGTTCTCAGACCCAGGTACTGAACCAGGACAACAGCAACGCCATCGCCAAGCACGAAAAACCGAGAATGTAGAAGTAGCGTGGCACCCGCAGGTCGAACGCGTCCACCACCCCCTCCTCCACAGCCATGTATTCGCGGGTCTCGGCCTCGCGCCGCCGTGCGCTGTGCAGCAGCAACCCGCCCGGGCAGGTCAGCAGCAGCGCCAGCAGGTTGATCAACTTGGTGGGATGGGCGGCCAGGAACCCCCAGAGCACTTGCAAGGACATCACGCAACCTCAGTGTGAGCAGCGGCAAAGGCACGCATTCTACCCAAGTCGCTCTTCGGCGCCCGGCATGGGCGACAAAGTGTCATTAAATTTCATCTGTCATTCGCTCGTCATCTGAACAGGCCACCCTGTCGGCCTCTCATCATCCGGAGCTTGTTCATGCTGCACGCCGAAAACCAGGACCGCCTCTACCTCGTGGCCCAGAGCGATGAACAACAGGCGTTGATCGATGGTTTTGCCATCAATGTGCAGGACCGCCAGTGGTTGGTCTACTGTGCGCTGGGCGGTCATGTACATAAAGATTTGCCAGAGGTCGATGCCGGGACGGGCTTTAGCTTGCTGGATTTCTACGTGGAAGCAGCGTAAGCCTGAACCGGCCTCTTCGCGGGTGAACCCGCTCCACAGGGACCGCACCGAATCCGAGGCCTGCGCTGTACCTGTGGGAGCGGGTTTACCCGCGAAGAGGCCAGCACAGGCAACAAAAAACCCGCTACCTGGCACAGGGAGCGGGTTTTTTCATCCAGCCAAACGCTTACTGGCCCAGCACCTGCCCGATGGTCGGGTCTTTGAACAGGCGGGTCAGGGCATCGCTCAGCACATCACCCACCAGCTGGGTATTGGTGTCCTGGTTCGGCGCCATGCCGAAACGCTGGTCCAGCGAAGCGCCGTAGCGGCCGCTGTAGCTGCGCCCGCCATTGCGCACGTCGGCGCGGAAGGTGGCGCCGATGGTAGCCTCGGTCACGTACAGGTTGTCTTTGGGCGACTGATATTTCAGCTCGGCCAGGGTCACTGTCAGCTGGGGGGCACCAGAGGCATTCGGCGTCGGGGTGAAGCCCAGCAGGCGCACGGCAGCTTCGGCCTGGGCCTGCAGCTTGGGTACCACGTCGTTACCGCTGACGCTGATGGTGCTGGTCTCAGGGTACATGCCACCACGGGTGCCCAAGGATTGCGAAGGCCGGCCGTCAACCACCCGCACCACGACCGGCTGGCCGTGACCCACAGGGGCGAGCTGGGCCTTGAGCGTGGGTTGCGGGTTGAGTTGTTGCGGGCTGTGGGCACAACCGACCAGGCTGAGGCTGGCCACGGCAATCAAACCGAACAACAGACGTTGCAACATGCGCGTTTCTCCAGAAAATGCGGCAAAGGCCCACAGTATACCTAGCCAGGCACAGACCAGTCATCGGCCCGACCCGCTTGTCACAATCGTTTCATGGTCCCGCCCTTATCCTTGCGCCAAGCCCTCACGCAAAGGACTCGCCGCCATGGCCTCGCTCTGGACCCTGCTCTTCCAACGCCCGCGCCACAACACCTACGCCCGCCTCGATGGCCAAGGCAAATGCCTGGCTTTCAAGCAATGCAGCCAGGTGCCAAGCGGCAGCGGCTGGGTCCAGGTCGGTGAAATCCAGCTGGCCTGGCTGGGCCGCGAGCTGCCCGCCGACGCCCGGGTTTGCGCCCGCGCAAGCCGCCGCTGGCACCAGCGCATCCTCGCGGCCTGACAAACGCTGCAATAAAAACCACGAATGGCGACATTTCTGCCCGCGACATCGCTATAATCTCCCCCCGATTATAAGGACGTCTCCTGATCGGGCCCCGCACTCGCCGATTGACCCCGGCAACTTCACCCGCTTCGCCCACAGAGAGCCTTCCACTCAGGTCTTGCATCGGCTGTCGTGCCTGCTTTTCCGGCCCTTCACACTGCATGAACCTGCGGGTTGCCATCGCGCAGTCCCCTTTTGAGGTTCACGTCTCCAAAAGAGCGTGAAAAAACGGTTTTCACAACTTCACAAGAGTGTGGCGAGCAAATGAACAGTCTGGCATGTGCAAAAGCGGCAGATGTGTCCCGAACAGCCCTGAACAGGCGGCAAATGCGCTCATCCCGTATGAGTGTCTGAACCGTTCCATAACGCACGCACGACACCTTGACCATAAGTCGAATTGCCGCACCCGTGGCAAACGGCGTTCAATAGCTGAACCCGAAGACTGATTGGCGGTGTCCGCGGAAGTTGCAAGAACTGCGAAAAGTCGGACATGGCGACCCTGGCTACCCCAGGTCCTATGCTGTCAATTAGGTAGCTGTAGATTGTGGAGACGCGTTAAATGGCGCAGAACGAATCGGTTGATGTAGTACTGGTAGGCGCGGGCATCATGAGTGCCACCCTGGCCGTACTGCTGAAGGAGCTTGACCCGACCCTGAAGCTTGAGGTCGTCGAGGCGATGGACTCCGGAGCCGCGGAAAGCTCCAACCCCTGGAACAACGCAGGCACCGGCCACGCTGGTCTGTGCGAGCTTAACTACACGCCCCAGGCCGCCGATGGCAGCATCGACATCAAGAAGGCCGTGCACATCAACGCCCAGTTCGAGGTGTCGCGCCAGTTCTGGGCCTACCTGAGCAAGAAGGGCAACTTCGGCTCGGCGCGTGCGTTCATCAACCCTGTCCCGCACCTGAGCTACGTCGAGGGTGACAAGGGTGTTTCCTTCCTCAAGAAGCGCTTCGAGCTGCTCAAGCAGCACCATGCCTTCGCTGACATGGAATACACCGAAGACAAGGCGGTGATGAGCGACTGGATGCCGCTGATGATGCCAGGCCGCCCGGCCGACCAGCACATTGCTGCTACCCGTGTAGCCAAAGGCACCGACGTCAACTTCGGCGCCCTGACCAACAAGCTGCTCAAGCTGCTGGGCGACTCGCCGGACGCGCAGGTGAAATACAGCAAGAAGGTCGTCGGCCTGCGCCGTAACGGCAACGGCTGGACCGTGAGCATCAAGGACGTCAACAGCGGCGGCAGCCGCGAAGTCGACGCCCGCTTCGTCTTCCTCGGCGCCGGCGGCGCGGCCCTGCCGCTGCTGCAAGTGTCCGGCATCCCGGAAAGCAAAGGCTTTGGCGGCTTCCCGGTCAGCGGCCAGTGGCTGCGTTGCGACAACCCGGAAATCGTCAAGCAGCACCAGGCCAAGGTCTACAGCCAGGCCGCCGTAGGCGCCCCGCCGATGTCGGTACCGCACCTGGATACCCGCGTTGTGGACGGCAAGACTTCGCTGCTGTTCGGCCCGTACGCCGGCTTCACCACCAAGTTCCTCAAGCACGGTTCGCTGATGGACCTGCCGCTGTCGGTGCGCATGGGCAACATCGGCCCGATGCTGGCCGTGGCCCGTGACAACATGGACCTGACCAAGTACCTGGTCAGCGAAGTGATGCAGTCTATGGAGCAGCGTCTGGAAGCCCTGCGTCGCTTCTATCCGCAGGCCAAGGCCGAAGACTGGCGCCTGGAAGTGGCTGGTCAGCGCGTGCAGATCATCAAGAAAGACCCGAAAAAAGGCGGTGTGCTGCAGTTTGGTACCGAGCTGGTCTCGGCCCAGGACGGCAGCCTGGCCGCACTGCTCGGTGCTTCGCCAGGCGCTTCGGTGACCGTGTCGATCATGCTGGAACTGATCGAGCGCTGCTTCCCCGAGCAGGCCAAAGGTGCCTGGGCTGCCAAGCTCAAGGAAATCTTCCCGGCGCGCGAGAAGACCTTGGCAACCGATGCTGCCCTGTACCAGAAGATCAGTGCCGACAACGATGTGGCGCTGGACCTGGTGGAAAGCAGCCCGGCGGCCAAGCACTACGCCTGAACCGCCCGATAACGGAAAAACGCCCCTCGGGGCGTTTTTTTTGCGCCTGAGGCTTTACCTGCCTGTACCGGCGTCTTCGCGGCTGAAGCCGCTCCCACAGGATTACCGCAGGGCTGAAAACTGTGGAGTACCTGTGGGAGCGGCTTCAGCCGCGAAGAGGCCGGTACAGGCTTACAAATCAGCCGCGGGCGTTGTCGATGATCTCGATGTACTCAGGCGCATTGCGCTGGTCGGCAATTTGCTCGACGAAGGTCTTGCCGTGCTCGTCCTTGCCATCCAGGTCCAGGCCAGCTTCGACAAAGAAGCCGACAAAGCGCTCGAAATCGTCGACACGCAGCCCGCGGTACGCCTTGACCAGCTTGTGGTGCGAAGGAGAGGTCACGCCATCGGCCGGTTCGAACTGAAGGAACGACTTGATGTAGTCGTCGCTGATTTCGTCGCCGATTACCTGTTTCTTGTCTTTACGCATTGCCGACTCCAACTGGACCATCACGGGATTTCGAAGGCCGGCAGTTTACCCCTCGCAGGCCGCGTGGCTCAACGCGTACGTACGGTACCGGTGTGCAGATCGGCCCAGATGTGGCCGTTGCCATAGGTGAGAAACTGCACGTACAGGGTCTCGTTACGCAGCAGGTCCATGATTACCCGGTAGTCACTGAGCGGGTAATTCAGGCTCAAGGTGCGGCTTTTTTCGTCATACATGGGCTTCTTCAAGCTCTTGGCCGCTTCGCCGTCGAAGGTCAACAACACCTGGGCGATGGTCGCGCCCTTGCTCAACGGCTTGCCCTTCAGGCGCACCTGCAACGACGAGGTGATCGGGATCGGCTGCTGGTCGGATTGGCGCTGGGCCCCCACCACCACCGAGTAGTCGGTCACCTGCAGCAGTTGCTGGCCGGTCGGCGCTTCCTGGCGCAGGGACTGGTCGTCAGGCGGCAGGAACTGGCTGTGCAGCGGTGCGGCGGCGAGTGGCAGGCTGACCGCCAGCAGGAGGGGAAGAATCGCACGCATGTGAGGCTCCTTGAATGAAGGAGCACTCTAGCATGCAGGGCGGCGCTGGATTAAAGCCCCTTGACGGCGAAAATGCCGTTGGCATTGCGCCAGTAGCCTTTGTAGTCCATGCCGTAACCGAAGATGTAGCGGTCGACACACGGCAGGCCCACGTAGTTGGCCTTGAGGTCCGGGCTGGCCTTGCGGTCGTGGTCCTTGTCGATCAGGACCGCGGTGTGCACCGAGCGCGCGCCGGCATGCTTGCAGAACTCGATGATGGCGCTGAGGGTGTGGCCTTCGTCGAGGATGTCGTCGACGATCAGCACATCGCGGTCGATGAACGACACTTCCGGCTTGGCCTTCCAGAACAGCTCACCGCCGCTGGTCTGGTTGCGGTAGCGGGTAGCGTGCAGGTACGAGGCTTCCAGTGGGAACTGCAGGTGGGTCAGCAGTTTGCCGGAGAAGATAAGGCCACCGTTCATCACGCAGAACACCACCGGGTTCTTGTCGTGCAGGTCCTTGCAGATCTGCTCGCCGACTTTGGCGATGGCCGCTTCGACTTCGGCTTCGGTGTACAGGCAGTCAGCTTCACGCATGACTTGACGGATGTGCTCGAGATCGGCGGACATGGCGCTCTCCGGGGGGGCATTTTGGAAAAGCGGGCAAAGGTACGCATCCGCTCGTCCCAGATCAAGCATTTATGGACTAACGTCCAGAATGACCAGACGACAGCACAGGCTGAATAGATTAATCTAGCGCGGTTTTTTTGCCCGCCTTTCGGAGCCCCCCTATGCCCACTCGTGAGATCCGCCACCCGCTGATCCGCCACAAGCTCGGCCTGATGCGCCGTGCCGATATCAGCACCAAGAATTTTCGCGAACTCGCCCAGGAAGTCGGCGCGCTCCTGACCTATGAAGCCACCCAGGACCTGCCACTCGAAACCTACGAGATCGACGGCTGGTGTGGCAAGGTGCAAGTTGAAAAAATCGCCGGCAAGAAGATTACCGTAGTCCCCATCCTGCGCGCCGGCATCGGCATGCTCGACGGCGTGCTCAGCCTGATCCCAGGTGCCAAGGTCAGTGCCGTCGGCGTTGCCCGAAACGAAGAAACCCTCGAAGCCCATACCTACCTGGAAAAGCTCGCGCCTGACATCAACCAGCGCCTGGCCCTGATCATCGACCCGATGCTGGCCACCGGCGCTTCGATGGTCGCTACCATCGACCTGCTGAAAAAGGCCGGCTGCAAGGAGATCCGCGCCATGGTGCTGGTCGCCGCGCCAGAAGGCATCGAAGTGGTGGAAAAAGCCCACCCGGACGTGAAGATCTACACCGCCTCGATCGACCAGCGCCTGAACGAACACGGCTACATCGTGCCGGGCCTGGGCGATGCCGGTGACAAGATCTTCGGCACCAAGCAAAAGGACGCCTGACCATGCAGGACGGCTTCAACGACCCGCTCTGGCGCCAGGTCGTTTCGGGCGCGCAGATGCTCTTCGTGGCATTTGGCGCGTTGGTGCTGATGCCACTGATCACCGGCCTCGACCCGAACGTCGCGTTGTTCACTGCCGGCATCGGCACGCTGCTGTTCCAGCTGGTTACCGGCCGCCAGGTACCGGTGTTCCTGGCCTCCAGCTTTGCCTTCATCACCCCGATCATCCTCGCCAAGGGCCAGTTCGGCCTGGCCGAGACCATGGGCGGCGTGATGGCTGCAGGTTTCGTGTACACCTTCATGGGCCTGATGGTAAAAATCAAAGGCACCGGTTTCATCGACCGCATGCTACCGCCTGTGGTTATCGGCCCGGTAATCATCTCCATCGGCCTGGCCATGGCACCGATCGCTGCCAACATGGCGATGGGCAAAGGTGGGGACGGCGCAGCACTGATGCCGTACAAGACCGCCATGCTGATCTCCATGCCAGCCCTGCTGACCACCTTGATCGTCGCCGTGTTCGGCAAGGGCATTTTCCGCCTGGTACCGATCATCTCCGGCGTGCTGGTGGGCTTTGCCCTGGCCTTCGCCTTTGGCGTGGTCGACACGGCGAAGATCGCCGCTGCACCGTGGCTGGAAATCCCTAACTTCACTGCACCAGCATTCAACTGGCAGGCCATCCTGTTTATCGTCCCGGTTGCCCTGGCACCGGCGATCGAGCACATTGGCGGGGTGATTGCGGTCGGTAGCGTGACCGGCCGTGACTACCTGAAAAAGCCTGGCCTGCACCGCACCTTGCTGGGTGACGGCCTGGCCACCACGGCAGCCGGCCTGTTCGGCGGCCCGCCCAACACCACCTACGCCGAAGTGACTGGCGCGGTGATGCTGACCAAGAACTACAACCCGAAAATCATGACCTGGGCGGCGGTCTTCGCCATTACCCTGGCGTTCATCGGCAAGTTCGGCGCGCTGCTGCAAAGCATCCCGGTACCCGTGATGGGCGGCATTCTGTGCCTGCTGTTCGGTTCGATCGCGGCGGTGGGCATGAACACCATGATCCGCCACAAGATCGACCTGGCCGAAGCGCGCAACCTGGTGATCGTGTCGGTAACCTTGGTGTTTGGTATCGGCGGGGTGCTGATCGGCAGCGGTGACGGCCCGGATGACTGGGGCCTGAAGGGCATCGCCCTGTGCGCCATCGTGGCAATTGCCCTTAACCTGATCCTGCCGGGCAATGATGGCTGGAAGCACAAGAAACTGGACGACCAGTTGCCTTGATCCGGCTTTAACCTGAACCGACCCTATCGCCGGCAAGCCAACTCCCACAGAAGAACCACAGTATCTGAAACCTGTGGTGTACCTGTGGGAGCTGGCTTGCCGGCGATAGGGCCGGTATAGGCAGCCGCAATGTCAGGCCTTTTCGCACATATCCGCCAACACCCTCACCCACTCCGGGTGATCATTCAGGCACGGCACCAGCACCAGCTCCCGCCCGCCGGCCTCGACAAACTGTTCGCTACCGCGCATGCCGATCTCTTCCAGCGTCTCGATGCAATCGGCCACGAACGCCGGGCACATCACCAGCAGCTTCTTCACGCCGGCCTTGGCCAGCTCATCCAGCCGCGTCTCGGTGTAGGGCTCTATCCACTTGTCCCGCCCCAGCCGAGACTGGAACGATACAGACCATTTGCCATCCGGTATGCCCATTCTCTGCGCAAAGGCTTTGGCCGTAGCCAGGCATTGCCCGCGGTAACACACCGCACGCACCTCGGCGGACGCACCGTGGCAGCAATCGGCGGTGCGCAGGTCGTGCTTGTTGCCCTTCGGAAACAGCTTCTTCAAGTGCCGCTCCGGCAACCCATGGAAGCTCAGCAACAGGTGGTCGTAATCCTTTTCCAGGTAAGGCCGGGCGCTGGCAGCCAGCGCTTCGATGTATTCAGGGTGCTCGTAAAACGGCTGCAGCACGCGCATCTGCAGGGGCAGCTGGCGCTCGCTGATCACCTGTTTTGCCAACTCGACCACAGTGGTCACGGTACTGTCGGCGAACTGTGGATAAAGCGGCGCCAAGGTCACCTTGCGCACGCCTCGGCCTGCCAGGCGTTCCAGCACTTCGGGCAAAGCTGGCTGGCCATAGCGCATGGCAATTTCCACCGGGCCATGGGGCCAGTGCTCGACCATTGCTGACTGCAGGCGACGGGTCAGCACCACCAGCGGCGAGCCCTCCTCCCACCAGATCGAGCCATAGGCATGCGCCGACTGTTCCGGGCGCTTGATCAGGATCAACGACACCAGCAGGCGCCGCACCGGCCAGGGCAGGTCGACCACGTACGGGTCCATGAGGAACTGGTTGAGGTAGCGGCGCACATCGGCCACCGAGGTGGAGGCCGGGGAACCCAGGTTGACCAGCAGCAGGGCGTGATCGGTCATGCAGCGTCCTATGTCAGAGGCGGCTGGACAAGTTGTCCAGGGCCGATTGCAGATCGTTGAAGCGGAAGGTGAAGCCAGCCGCCAGCAAGCGTACCGGGCGTGCCCGCTGGCCGCCCAGCAGCAAGGTCGACATCTCGCCCAGGCCAGCCTTGAGCAACAGTGCCGGCACCGGCAGCAGCGCCGGCCGATGCAGGGCCCGCCCCAGGCGCTTGGCGAACTCGCGGTTACGCACCGGCTCCGGGGCGCAGGCATTATAAGGACCGCTGGCATCGTTGTGCTGCAAGAGAAAATCAATCAGGGCGACCTGGTCGTCTATATGGACCCACGGCATCCACTGCCGCCCATCGCCCAATGGCCCGCCCAGCCCCAGTTTGAAGGGCACGCGCAGGCGCGACAAAAAGCCGCCATCGCTGGCCAGCACCAGCCCGGTGCGCACCAGCACCACGCGGATGCCCTGTGCCTGGGAGCGCTGGGCCGTCTCTTCCCAGGCAATGCACAACTGGCTGGCGAAATCTTCGCGCACCGGTGGCGAGGCCTCGGTCAGTTCGCGTTCACCACCGTCACCGTACCAGCCCACTGCAGAGCCGGAAATCAGCACCTGCGGGCGTTGCTCACGGGTGCCCAGCCAGGTCAGCAATTGCTCGGTCAGGGTGACCCGGCTGGCCCACAGCAGGTTGCGCCGAGCGGCCGTCCAAGGCCGATCGGCAATCGGCGCACCGGCCAGGTTGACCACCGCATCAAGGTGATCGTCCGCCTCCAGTTGCTCCAGGCGGGCGATGCCACGCACGCCACTGCCACATATTTTCGGCACCTGCTCGGGTCGCCGGCTCCATACCGTGAGCCGATGCCCCTGGCCAAGCCAGTACTGGCACAGATGCTTGCCAATCAAACCGGTGCCACCTGTCAGCAATATATGCATGGCTGTGTCCTCGCAGAATGCGGCGGTGGTCTATTTTTAACATCAAGGCACTTTTTTGACCCGACGCTCTCGGATAAACATAGGCCAACCTGCCCGTGAAAGCGGAATAACCTTATACAGAATTTCTGGATTGTACAGGTTTGCCTGACAGCGTAGTCTGCTCATAGCAAGGTTTGAAGAGGCCATCATGACAGTACCTATTGCCATCATCGGGGCCGGTATCGCCGGCTTGTCAGTCGCCCAGGCGTTGCAAAAGGCCGGGCAGTCCGTGCATCTGTTCGACAAAGGCCACGGCAGTGGCGGGCGCATGGCCAGCAAGCGCAGCGAGGCCGGCGCGCTGGACCTCGGCGCCCAGTACTTCACTGCCCGTGACCGGCGCTTCGTCGAGCAGGTGCAACAGTGGGTTGCCGCCGGCTGGGCCGAGCAGTGGAAGCCGCAGTTGTACAACTACCGTGATGGCGAGCTCACCCCCTCCCCCGACGAACAGACGCGATGGGTGGGTGTGCCACGCATGAGCGCCATCACCCGCGGGCTGCTCAAGGACGTGACGGTGAACTTCGGCTGCCGCATCGCCGAGGTGTTCCGCGGCAAGCAGTACTGGCACCTGCAAGATACCGAAGGTTGCAGCCATGGCCCTTACAGCCGCGTGGTGATTGCTGTACCGGCACCGCAGGCCACGCCACTTCTGGCCTCCACCCCGAAACTGGCCGCCGTGGCTGCGGGCGTGCAGATGGAGCCTGTCTGGGCTGTCGCGCTCGCCTTCCAGACACCGTTGGACACCCCGATGCAAGGCTGCTTCGTGCAGGACAAACCGCTCGACTGGGTGGCCCGCAACCGCAGCAAGCCCGGCCGCGACGAGCAGCTCGATACCTGGGTGCTGCACGCCACCTCTGACTGGAGCCGGCAGCACATCGACCTGACCAAGGAGCAAGTGATCGAACAGCTGTGGGGCGAGTTCGCCGAGCTGGTCGGCTGCGTGGTGCCAGCGCCCACCTTCGCCCTGGCCCACCGCTGGCTCTATGCGCGCCCCAGCAGCAATCATGAGTGGGGCGCACTGGCCGATGCTGATCAAGGCTTGTACGCCTGCGGCGACTGGTGCCTGTCCGGGCGGGTAGAAGGCGCCTGGCTCAGCGGCCAGGAAGCGGCGCGACGGCTGCTCGAACACATGGAATGATGTACGGCCATCCACAAATTCCTGTTTGCATAACTTCGCGGCTGTGCTGGAATAAACTTGTACAAGATTCTAGACTCGTACAAGTTTACCGGAGGCAGCCATGCACGACCCTTCAGCCCACAGCAAGCCGCGTATTGCCATCAGCGCCTGCCTGACCGGGCACAGCGTGCGTTACAACGGCGGCCATAAGGCCTCGGACCTGTGCCGTACGCAACTGGATGCTCATTTTGACTGGCTGCCGGTGTGCCCGGAAGTCGCCATCGGCCTGGGCGTACCGCGCGACCCGATCCGCCTGGTCGGCAACCCCGAACGACCGGAAGTGGTCGGCACCCGCAACCCTGGCATGGACTTGACCGACCCTCTGCGCAGCTATGGCAAGCAGATGGCCGCCGAGCTCGACGATATCTGCGGCTATATCTTCATGCAGAAGTCGCCCTCCTGTGGCCTGGAGCGGGTCAAGGTGTATCAGGACAACGGCCATCCGGCCTTCCACGGTGGCCGCGGCGTTTACGCCCAGGCCTTCTGCGTACAACGCCCGGACCTGCCAGTAGAAGAAGAAGGCCGCCTGCATGACCCCGTGCTGCGCGAGAACTTCATCAGCCGCGTGTATGCCTACGCCGACTGGCAGCGCCTGCTTGCCGAGGGCCTTAGCCGTGGCAGCCTGGTCCGCTTTCATTCGCGTTACAAATACCTGGTGATGGCCAACAACCCGCAGGCCTACAGAACCTTGGGCCGCCTGCTCGGCAGCATGAGCAAGGATGACGACCCACACAGCATCGGCCCACGCTACTTCAGCGAGCTGATGCAGGCCCTGCGCCGCTGTGCCAGCCGCGGCACCCACTGCAATGTGCTTCAGCACCTCAGCGGCTATTTCAAGGACAGCCTGACGCAACAGGACAAGGCCGAGTTGCAGACACTCATCAGCCAGTACCAGCAAGGCGTGGTGCCACTTGTGGTGCCGCTGACCCTGCTCAAGCACCATTTGCGCAAGCACCCCGACGCCTATCTGCAGCAGCAAGCCTACCTGCAGCCGCACCCCGAGAGCCTGGGCTTGCGCAATGCGGTCTGAGGACTTGCTGCCCATCGGCGAACTGGCCCGCCGCACCGGCGTCAACCCGGTCACCCTGCGCGCCTGGGAACGCCGGTATGGCCTGCTCAAGCCCCAGCGCACCGCCAAGGGGCATCGCCTGTACCCGCTGGAACAGGTCGAGCGGGTCGAGGCAATCCTTGGCTGGTTGCAGCGTGGGGCATCGGTCGGCCAAGTGCGCGAGCTGCTCGACAAGCCGTCCAGCACGCCGCCCAAGGGTGACTGGCAGGCCCGGCAGTTCCAGCTGATCGAGGCCATTGCCAGCCTGTCACAGCGCGCCCTTGACCAACAGCTTAACCAGGCCATGGCCCTGTACCCGGCCGTTACCCTGTGCGAACAACTGCTGCTGCCGCTGCTCGACCGCCTCGACCTGCGGTGGCGCAGTTACTTCAATGGGCAGCTGGAACAGGCGTTTTTCCACAGCTGGCTTCGCAGCAAGCTTGGTGCCCGCGTCTACCATGACAACCAGTTATTGCAGGGCCCTGCGGTGTTGCTGGTGGAAGACAGTGAACGTGCCTTCAGCGCCGGTTTATGGCTATGCGCCTGGCTGTTCACCAGTAACGGGTTCCCGGTCGAGGTACTGGAAAACCCCGTTGCTGGCCCGCACCTGCAACGCGCGGTCAGCACACTCAACCCCCGCGCTGTGCTCCTGCACCTGGGGCCCCGCATAGATGGCAGGGCACTGCAACGCACCCTGCACAACCTGCCCATGCCAATCCTGGCCGGGGGCCCGACGCTGTTGCTGCATGAAGCGCAGCTGCGTGCCCTCGAGCTGCCCAACCTCGCCCTGTTCGACACCCCGCAGGTGGCATTGCGCTTGCTTCAAGCCCATGACCGCCAGCCTGTAGAGATGAATGCCCCATGCACCTGACCTGGCTGCGCAGCGACCTGCGCATCGATGACAACACCGCACTCAGCGCCGCCACCGAGCGTGGGCCGACCATCGTCCTGTGGCTGGTCAGCCCCGGGCAATGGCAAGCCCATGATGACGCCGCCTGTAAAGTCGATTTCTGGCTGCGCAACCTGCGCGACCTGCGCCAGTCGCTGGAAGGCCTGAATATCCCGCTGCTGATCCGCAAGATCGACACATGGGACCAGGCACCACAAGCCGTGCTTGAGGTATGCCGCCAACATCAGGTGGCAAGCGCCCACTGGAACGAAGAGTACGGCATCAACGAGCAGCGCCGCGACGATGCCACCCGGGCCCTGCTGGAAAAGTCGGGCATTCAGGCCCACAGCCACCTCGACCAGCTGTTCTTCCGCCCGGGCACCATCCTGACCCGCAGTGGCGACTACTTCCAGGTTTTCAGCCAGTTCAAGAAAACCTGCCTGGAGCACCTGCACCGCAGCCTGCCTGCCCTGGCTCATCGGGTTAAGCGCCAGGCACCGCTGCACATCCCTGCCGACCCAATACCGCAACACGTGGACGGTTTTGAAACACCCGCGCGCGCCTTGCGTGACCATTGGCCGGCGGGTGAAGCCGAGGCGCAGGGGCGGCTGTCCCGCTTTCTTGACGAAGCCATCGACGACTACCAGCTACAGCGTGACCTGCCTGCCAAGCCCGGTACCAGCCAGCTTTCGACTTACCTGGCCGCCGGCGTGATCTCGCCGCGCCAGTGCCTGCACGGCGCACTCGCCAGCAACCGGGGCGAGTTCGACAGTGGCAGTACGGGCGTGCAGACCTGGATCAACGAACTGCTCTGGCGCGAATTCTACAAGCACATCCTCAGCGGTTATCCACAGGTCTCGCGCCACCGCGCCTTCCGCGCCCAGACCGAAGCCCTGCCCTGGCGCGATGCACCGGCCGACCTCGAAGCCTGGGAACAGGGCCGCACGGGTTTCCCGATTATCGACGCCGCCATGCGCCAGTTGCTGCACACCGGATGGATGCATAACCGGCTGCGCATGGTCGTGGCCATGTTCCTCAGCAAGAACCTGTTGATTGACTGGCGCAAAGGCGAGCGGCACTTCATGCGCCACCTGATAGACGGTGACCTGGCTGCCAACAATGGCGGCTGGCAGTGGAGCGCGTCCACCGGCACCGACGCAGTGCCCTATTTCCGCATCTTCAACCCGATTTCACAGTCTCAACGTTTCGACCCTCAAGGGCATTTCATTCGGCACTGGCTGCCGGAGCTACGTGACATAAGCGAGAAAACTATCCATGAACCGATGAAATCCACGGATCTATTTGCTAATAATTTGTATCAAAGTCCTATGGTCGATCTCAGCAGCAGTCGCCAGCGTGCACTGGAAGCCTTCAAGGCCCTTCCACGTCGGCAGGATTAGAGGACAACGTCTTGACTGACTCACGAAGTTTTTGGGTTACGGGCGCCAGCAATGGACTAGGTCTGGCTTTGGTGGGACGCTTGCTCGAACAGGGCCATCGCGTTGCCGCCAGTGCAAAGGAAAGCGATGAACTTGATATGTTGGCAGCACAACATGGTCAGCGTTTTTTGCGCCTGCCATGGCAGCTGCATGCCGAACCCGACGCAGCCGATGCCTGCCAGCAGATATGCCATGCCTGGTGCTCGCTGGATGGCTTGATCATCAATGCCGGTACCAGTGATTACCTGCCGGACGATGTAGCAGACAGCGAACTGTTCGAGGCGATAGGCAGTACCAACCAGCTGGCAGGTGAGCTGTGCCTGAGCAAAGCGCTGCCTTTGCTGGCGAAGGGCGATTCGCCGCAGGTGATGGCGTTGTTCAACCGATATTCAGCGTTGCAGCTGTATGGACCGACGCAAGTCATTGCGGGCTGGAACAACCTACCGCAATGGATGCGTGAGCAACGCAAGCCTCTGAAGGCGCTGGGCATCGGGCTGACTGTAGTGGCGCCACAGTCGCTGAAGGTGCCGGTGACCTCCGTGCAGGCGATACCGGAGCAGTGGACGCCACAGAGTGTTGCACAAGAGTTGTTGCGTCGGTGGCCGCAGGGGGAACCGGAACTGATCCTGGAAACCCTGGACGTCAGTAGCCTGTGGCCGTTGACGCGCTAATACCTGAAAACAGGGTTAGCTTCTTCGCGGGCGCGCCCGCTCCCACAGGAATACCCAGACCTTGAATGCTGCGGTATCCCTGTAGGAGCGGGTTCATCGAAGCGTCGAACCGCCGCGAAGACGCCGGCGCAGGTGAACTCAGAGCGCCATGCGGTAATGCAGGCTATAGCTCTCCACCCCATCGTTGGGCTGTTTGATACCCGCGTTGGAGTAGTGGATCGCACGCACCCCAATCTCATGCCCGCCGGCAAAGCGCAAACCAAAGCCGATGCGGTCCTCGAACTGGAACGCCGAGCCTAGCTCGTTGCTTTCCAGCTCGGTGCTGGAAAACGCCGCTACACCAATCCCTGCCTCGATGTAGGGCTTCACTGACTCCCCGGCAAATTCATAGACGAAGACTGGCGCAAACGACAGGCTGTGGTTGCTCGCCGTCTCGTCACCATCCCAATAGGTGTAGGCCCCATCCCAGTAGCCAGTCAGCCGACCGACGCTGGTCTGCCACCAGCTCGCATCCCAGTTCGATTGCAGCCCTAGCCGATAGACCATGGTCGAGTCACCGGTCTGCCCCACCGAAAACGAAACGTCGGCAGCCTGTGCCGACATCGCTTGCCCCAAGGTAAAGGCAGCAGCCGCCGCCAAGCCAAGCAGTTTCCTCATAAGAAACATCCTTCTTCCTGATGCTGTTATTAGTGTCCGCCTCAAGCAGGCAAGCGGTAGAAAGCGGAAGTGGAACGATAGTTCAGCTGTCTTTCACGTTTTTTTCACAACGCAAAGCTTTGCACATCGTCAGACTTACGCCACAGCACAGGTAGGATTTTTCTGAGATTTTCTGGATCAGCGCTGGTCCAGAAGCGGGCATCGCCGGCCGGGCCTTCGGCCAATAGATCATTGGCCCCCAGCAGGCGCTGCAGTTGGCGCGCCACAGCGGCGCCGGTGTCGATGATAGCCACGTCCCCTGGCACCAGGTCGGCCAGTAACGGGCGCAGGAAGGGGTAATGGGTGCAGCCGAGGATCAGCGTATCGCAGTCGGCGGCCAGCAGCGGCTGCACATAGCCAAACAGCATCTGGCGCAGCGCAAGGCTGGTCAGATCGCCGGTTTCAATCAGTTCGACCAGCCCCGGGCAAGGCTGGGTGATGACCTGCACGTCGTTGGCAAAGCGGTCGAGCAAAGCGGCGAATTTGGCGCTCTGCAGGGTACCGGTAGTGGCCAGCACACCGACCACGCCCGAGCGGGTAGCCGCCGCCGCGGGTTTCACGGCGGGTTCCATGCCCACCAGCGGCCAGGTTGGGTACAGCTCCCGCAAGTCAGCGACCGCCGCCACCGTGGCGGTGTTGCACGCCAGGACCATGGCCTTGGCGCCCTGTGCATGGAAGAACGCGGCAATACGCCGGCAGCGTTCACGGATGTAGTCTGGCGACTTCTCGCCATAAGGCACATGGCCGCAGTCAGCCACGTACAGCAGCGTCTCGTTGGGCAGCAGGCGCTGGATCTCGGCGAGCACCGACAAACCGCCGACCCCCGAGTCCATCACGCCGACCGGCGCCGAGCGCTCAGCCATCGCGCTTGCCGCAAACAGTACAGGCCGGGTCACGCTTGACCCGCAACTCGCGAATGCGGGTGCCGAGGGCATCGATCAGCAGCAGGCGGCCAACCAGGGGCTCGCCGAACCCGGCCAGCAGCTTCATCGCCTCCAGCGCCTGCAGGCTGCCCACCAGGCCCACCAGCGGCCCGATAACGCCCGCTTCGCTGCAGGTCAGCTCGTCTTCACTGCCATGCCCATACAAACAGTGGTAGCAGGGGCTGTAGTCGCGCCGAGGGTCGAACACCGACAGCTGCCCTTCCAGGCGGATCGCCGCGCCGCTTACCAGCGGTTTGCAAGCAGCCACACAGGCAGCGTTGACCGCTTCACGGGTAGCGAAATTGTCGGAGCAATCCAGCACCAGGTCGACCGCCGCCACAGCAGCAGCGAGCGAGTCTTCATCCAGGGCCTGGCGATGGGCGACCAGGCCGATCTCCGGGTTGATTGCCTGCAAGCGTTGCAAGGCCGAATCGACCTTGCTCATGCCGACGCTGGCACTGTCGTGAATCACCTGGCGTTGCAGGTTGGTCAGGTCGACGGTGTCGAAGTCGGCCAGGTGCAGCTCACCGACCCCGGCGGCAGCCAGGTACAGCGCAACCGGAGAGCCCAGGCCGCCGAGCCCTACGATCAGGGCCTTGCTCTGCTTGAGCCGCAACTGGCCGTCGATGTCGATCTGGGCCAGCAATACCTGCCGGCTGTAACGCAACAGTTCCTCATCACTCAGCATGGCAGGCGCCCCAGGGTAATGCGTTCATGGCCGCCCAGGTCCGTGCGGCTGGCAACCTCGATAAAACCTTGCTCAGCCAGCAAGGCGCGTACCGCCGCTGCCTGGTCGTAACCATGCTCCAGCAGTAACCAGCCACCGGGCAACAGGTGCGCTGGGGCCTGGGCCGCGATCACGCGCAGGTCGTCCAGGCCATCGGCGCCGGCCACCAGCGCACTGCTGGGCTCGAAGCGCACGTCACCGGCCACCAGGTGCGGGTCGGCGGCGGCGATGTAGGGCGGGTTGCTGACAATCAGGTCGAAACGCTCGCCGGCCAGGCTGTCGAACCAGTGGCTTACCCGCACCTGGGCGTTGCCCAGGCCCAGGCGCTGGCGGTTGCGCTCGGCCAGGGCAGCGGCCTCCTCCACCCGGTCAACCGCAGTTACCTGCCAGGCCGGGCGATCGCTGGCCAGGGCCAGGGCAATTGCACCGGTGCCGGTGCCCAGGTCGAGGACCTTGGCTGGCGAGGCAGGTTGCAGTTCGAGGGCCGTCTCGACCAACAGTTCGGTATCCGGCCGCGGGATCAGGGTATGCGGCGCCACTTCCAGGTCGATCTTCCAGAAGCCCTGCTGCCCGAGGATGTAGGCGACCGGCTCGCCGCCGCGGCGGCGCTGCAGGTAATCGGCGTATGTCTGGGCATCTTCGCTGCTGACAATTCGCTCGGGCCAGGTGTGCAGGTAGCTGCGCGATTTGCCGATGGCAGCAGCCAACAGCAATTCGGCATCCAGCCGCTCGGTGGGCGATTCGGGCAGCTGCGCGTTGCGCAGCAAGCTGGCGATGATGGTCATCAGTCCCCCAGGGCAGCCAGTTGATCGGCCTGGTATTCGGCCAGTAGCGGTTCGATCACTGCGTCCACGCCACCACTGAGGATGTCGTCCAGCGAGTACAAGGTCAGGTTGATACGGTGATCGGTCACCCGGCCCTGTGGATAATTGTACGTGCGGATGCGCTCGGAACGGTCACCGGAGCCCACCAGCAGCTTGCGCTCGCTGGCAATGGCATTCTGTGCTGCGCTGGTCTGCATGTCGTTGAGCTTGGCCGACAGCCAGGACATGGCACGGGCGCGGTTCTTGTGCTGCGAACGCTCTTCCTGGCACTCGACCACGATACCGGTGGGCAAGTGGGTGATACGGATTGCCGAGTCGGTCTTGTTCACGTGCTGGCCACCGGCGCCAGATGCGCGGTAGGTGTCCACGCGCAGGTCGGCCGGGTTGATTTCGATGGCTGCTTGTTCGTCCGGCTCGGGCAACACCGCCACCGTGCACGCGGAAGTGTGCACGCGGCCCTGGGATTCGGTTTCGGGCACGCGCTGGACGCGGTGCGCGCCCGACTCGAACTTGAGCTTGCCGTAGACGTTCTCACCCTCGACACGGGCGATGATTTCCTTGTAGCCGCCGTGCTCGCCTTCGTTCTCGGACAGGATCTCCAGGCGCCAGCCGCGTTTTTCGGCGTAGCGCGAATACATGCGGAACAGGTCGCCGGAGAAGATCGCCGCCTCGTCGCCACCAGTGCCAGCGCGGATTTCGAGGAACACGTTGCGGCCGTCGTTGGGGTCTTTGGGCAGCAGCATGCGTTGCAGCTTCGCCTCCAGCGTCAGCAGCTGTTCCTTGGCTTCACGCACTTCTTCCACGGCCATTTCGCGCAGGTCCGGGTCGCTGTCCTTGAGCAGCGCCTGGGCACCTTCAAGGTCGCCCTGGACTTTGCACCACTCTTTATAAGCAGCGTAGACCGGCTCGACCTCGGCGTATTCACGGGAATACGCGCGAAAGCGCGTCTGGTCGGAAATGACCTCGGCATCACCGAGCAGTGCGGTGAGCTCTTCGAAGCGGTCCTGGAGGATATCCAGTTTGTTCAGCAGCGACGCTTTCATTGCGGGGATTTGTCCGTGGAGCCCTCGTTGAGGGCAAAGAGTTCCTGGGCCATGGCCAGAGCATCAAGGCGGCCCTCGGCCGAGAGCTTTTTCAACTGCACGCTGGGCGCATGCAGAAGTTTGTTGGTCAGCCCCCGGGCCAGCTGTGCCATCACGTCCTCGGGGTTGCCGCCGTTGGCCAGCAGGCGCAGGGCCTTTTGCAGTTCGTCGTCGCGCAGGCGCTCGCTCTGCTGGCGGTAGGCCTTGAGCACATCCACCGCCGCCAGTTCGCGCAAGCGCACCATGAAATCTTCGGCGCCCACCGATACCAGCTCTTCGGCAGCCTGGGCGGCGCCCTGGCGGCTCTTGAGGTTTTCCGCCACCACGTCGTGCAAGTCATCGACAGTGTACAGGTAGACGTCGTCCAGCTCGCCGACTTCAGGTTCGATGTCGCGCGGTACGGCAATGTCGACCATGAAGATCGGCTTGTGCCGGCGCTGTTTCAACGCACTCTCGACCGCGCCCTTGCCCAGGATTGGCAGTTGGCTGGCGGTGGAGCTGATGACGATGTCGCTGTTGGCCAGTTCCTGGGGGATGTCGGCCAGCAATACGGCATGCGCGCCGAACTGCTCGGCCAGGGTACTGGCCCGCTCCAGGGTGCGGTTGGCCACGACGATACGCCGCACGCCTTGCTCATGCAGGTGGCGGGCGACCAGGGTGATGGTTTCGCCGGCACCGATCAGCAAGGCCTGGCTACGGCCCAGGTCGCTGAAGATCTGCTTGGCCAGGCTGACCGCGGCAAACGCCACCGATACCGGGTTTTCACCGATGGCGGTGTCGGTACGCACCTGCTTGGCAGCGCTGAAGGTGGCCTGGAACAGGCGCCCGAGCAGCGGGCCGACGGTGCCGGCCTCGCGCGCCACGGCGTAGGCGGACTTCATCTGGCCGAGGATCTGCGGCTCGCCGAGCACCAGCGAGTCCAGGCCCGAAGCCACGCGCATCATGTGCTTCACGGCATCGTGCTCTTCATGCACGTAAGCACTGGCGCGCAGCTCGTCCAGGCTGAGGCGGTGGTAGTCGGCCAGCCATTGCAGCACGGCGTCGGCGGACAGGTGGTCCTGCTCTATATAGAGCTCGCTGCGGTTGCAGGTCGACAGGATCGCCGCCTCGCGGCTGGAAGTCAGTCGGCAGAGCTGCTGCAGGGCGTCTACCAGCTGCTCTGGGGTAAACGCCACGCGCTCGCGTACGTCTACCGAGGCAGTCTTATGGTTGATACCAAGTGCAAGAAAGGCCATGCAAGGTCGCTGGTTGTGACGGGAAGCCGATAATTGTCCTCTTTCGCAGGTTTTAGAACAACCACCGTTCGCTATTGCGCTGATAGCGCCGCGGCTATCGCCGCTCGCGGGCCAGCATGAGCGTTGATTTCAGCTTTCACTCCCGCTTTTGATCTGGCGTTTGATCTGCTTTTGATCTTCGCGACTTCAGGAGGCCGAACGCAGGCCTTGCGAAGGGAGGTGACGGGCATGGATGCCCGTCAAGCGCTGGGCCCCAGGATGGGGCCTGCAGCGCGGTCCTCCCGGGAGCGAGG
>NZ_JBLZWV010000065.1:0-92302 GCF_056098905.1 Pseudomonas sp. TSO6
TGATCTGCTTTTGATCTTCGCTACTTCAGGAGGCCGAACGCAGGCGTTGCGATGGGAGGTGACGGGCATCCATGCCCGTCACCTCCCTACGCAAGCCCTGCGCTCGGCCTCCTGAAGTCGCAATCTGCGTCGCCTGACCTATCGCGCGCTGAGAAGCAAGAGCAAGAGCCGGAGCCCTGGGCATTGTGGCAAGCCTGGGGCGAACCCTGCGCGCGCTGCGCGGTCTGCATGTGCTAAGCATACGCTTCATACCTTCGCAGGTGGGTTTTGCCCCCGCGCTTGTGTCATCATGCTCCGACCGCCGGTGAGTCCTCCTATAAGCCTTTCTATGAACAAACCATACGCATTGCTGCTTGCCTTCGCCCTGCTCCAGGGCTGCCAGAGCCTGGCCCCGCAAAAGGCCGAGCCTCCCGTCGCCGAAACCGGCAAGGGCGAGGCGGAAAAGCCCGTGGTGTATGGCTCGTTCAAGCAGGACACGCTGTATAGCCTGCTGGTCGCGGAACTGGCCGGCCAGCGCAACCGCTTCGACATTGCCCTGGCCAACTACACCGACCAGGCAGCAAAAACCCAGGACCCCGCGGTTTCCGAGCGCGCCTACCGCATCGCCGAATACCTCGGCGCCGACGAGCCGTCGCTGGACAACGCACTGGTCTGGGCCCGCAACGACCCGCAGAACCTCGACGCCCAGCGCGCCGCCGCCATCCAGCTGGCCCGCGCCGGCCGCTATGACGACTCCATGGCCTACATGGAAAAGGTACTGCAGGGCCAGGGCGACACCCACTTCGACTTCCTCGCCCTGTCCGCCGCCGAAACCGACCAGAGCACCCGCGACGGCCTGCTGCAAAGCTTCGAGCGCCTGCTGGTGAAATACCCGGACAACGGCCAGCTGGTGTTCGGCAAGGCCCTGCTGCTGAACCAGGACGGCAAGGCCGAAGAGGCGCTGGAGCTGCTCGAATCGCACCCGGCGCACAACGGCGAAATTGCCCCGATCCTGCTGCGCGCCCGCCTGTTGCAAGCCCTGGACCGCGGCTCCGAGGCACTGCCCCTGCTGCGCGGTGCAATTCGCGACAACCCGGATGACAAGCGCCTGCGCCTGACCTACGCCCGCACCCTGGTCGAGCAGGACCGCATCGCTGATGCCAAGGGCGAGTTCCTCAGCCTGGTCCAGCAATACCCGGACGATGACGAACTGCGCTATTCCCTGGCCCTGGTGTGCCTGGAGAACAAAGACTGGGATGAAGCCGAAGGCTACCTGCAGGAACTGGTCGAGCGTGACAGCAACGTCGACGCCGCGCACCTGAACCTGGGCCGCATCCGCGAGGAACGCCACGACCCCGCTGGCGCCCTGCGCGAATACGCCCTGGTCGGCCCTGGCCCCGACTACCTGCCGGCGCAGCTGCGCCAGGCCGACATCCTGATTGCCAACGGCCGCGGCACCGAGGCCTCGCGCCTGCTCGCCGAGGCCCGCGAAGCCCAGCCGGACTATGCCATCCAGCTGTTCCTGATCGAATCGGAGAGCTACAGCAACAACAACAAGGACGCCCAGGCCAGCCAGGTATTGCAACAAGCCATCCAGCGCTACCCCGACGACCTCAACTTGCTGTACACCCGCGCCATGCTGGCCGAAAAACGCGACGACATGGTGCAGCTGGAAAAAGACCTGCGCGCCATCATCGCCCGCGAACCGGAAAACGCCATGGCGTTGAACGCCCTGGGCTACACCCTGGCCGACCGCACCACGCGCTACGCCGAAGCCAAGGCGCTGATCGACAAGGCCCACCAGTTGACCCCGGACGACCCGGCGGTGCTCGACAGCCTGGGCTGGGTCAACTACCGCCTGGGCAACCTCGACGAGGCTGAAACCTACCTGCGCCAAGCCTTTGCCAACTTCCCCGACCACGAAGTGGCCGCCCATCTGGGCGAAGTGCTGTGGGCCAACGGCAAGCGCCGCGAAGCCCGCCAGGTATGGGCCAAGGGCTTCGAAGCCCAGGCCGACAGCCCCATCCTGCGCAAGACCCTCCTGCGCCTGACCGGATCCGAGACCCTTTAACGCCATGTTTTTGCGCCATTGCATCACCTTCACCCTGATCGCCCTGCTGGCCGGCTGTGCCGGCTTTGGTAGCCGCGAGGCCCTGCAAGGTCACGGCGACCCACAACAGTGGCGGGCCCATAAAGAGCAGCTGAGCAGCCTTGATGGCTGGCAGATCAACGGCAAGGTCGGGATCCGCGCCCCGCGCGACTCCGGCAGCGGCACGCTGTTCTGGCTGCAGCGCCAGGACTATTACGACATTCGCCTGGCTGGCCCGCTCGGCCGTGGTGCCGCACGCCTGACCGGCCGCCCCGGCGGCGTGGTGCTGGAAGTGGCCAACCAAGGCCGCTTCGAGGCCTCCAGCCCGGAAGCCCTGCTGGAAGAGCAGCTTGGCTGGCAGCTGCCCGTGTCACACCTGGTCTGGTGGGTGCGCGGCCTGCCCGCCCCCGACAGCAAGAGCAAGCTGACCCTGGACGGCGACAGCCGCCTGGCCAGCCTCGAGCAGGATGGCTGGCAGGTACAGTACCTGAGCTACACCGAGCAGAATGGCTACTGGTTGCCCGAGCGCCTGAAACTGCACGGCAAGGACCTGGACGTGACCCTTGTGGTCAAGGACTGGCAGCCGCGCCAGCTGGGGCACTGATCACATGCAGAAAATCACCCTGCCCGCCCCGGCCAAGCTCAACCTGTGGCTGCATATCATCGGCCGTCGCGCGGATGGTTATCACGAGCTGGAAACCGTGTTCCAGTTTCTCGACCATGGCGACGAACTGAGTTTCGCCGTTCGTGACGATGGCGTGATCCGCCTGCACACCGAGATCGAGGCCGTACCGCACGACAGCAACCTGATCGTGCGCGCCGCACGCAAGTTGCAGGAACAGTCCGGCAGCCCGCTGGGCGCCGACATCTGGCTGACCAAGGTGCTGCCCATGGGTGGCGGCATCGGCGGCGGCAGCTCGGATGCCGCTACCACCCTGCTGGCCCTGGCCCACCTGTGGCAACTGGACTGGGACGAAGACCGCCTGGCCGCACTGGGCCTGAGCCTGGGCGCCGATGTACCGGTATTCGTGCGCGGCCATGCGGCGTTCGCCCAGGGCGTGGGCGAGCAACTGACCCCGGTCGACCCGCACGAGCCTTGGTATGTCGTGCTGGTGCCGCAAGTGTCTGTCAGTACAGTAGAAATTTTTTCACATCCGCAGTTGACACGTGATTCCCTCCCCCTTAATATGCGCCCCGTTCCCGAGGGAAACAGTCGAAATGACTGCCAACCGGTGGTAGAGCAGAGTTATCCAGAAGTTCGCAATGCGTTGAATTCACTGGGTAAATTCACTGAGGCTCGACTAACCGGCACTGGAAGTTGTGTGTTTGGGGCCTTCCCAAACAAAGCCGAAGCTGATAAAGTTCTGGCCCTTCTTTCAGCGACCCAAACAGGGTTTGTGGCGAAAGGAAGCAATATTTCGATGTTGCATCGCAAGCTACAAAGTCTGGTCAAGAAGTCGAGCGCATAAGCGTTCGCAGCAACAGATACAGGGGCGTCGCCAAGCGGTAAGGCAGCAGGTTTTGATCCTGCCATGCGTTGGTTCGAATCCAGCCGCCCCTGCCATTTTCCTTATACTCATCCAGGTATACCCTCAGCCTTCAGGTACTGCGCGTGTCCAAGATGATGGTCTTTACGGGGAACGCTAACCCCGATCTGGCTCGGCGTGTCGTACGTCAGCTGCATATCCCTCTCGGTGACGTCTCTGTCGGTAAATTCTCCGACGGCGAGATCAGCACTGAGATCAATGAAAATGTTCGCGGTAAAGACGTTTTCATTATTCAGCCGACTTGTGCCCCGACCAACGATAACCTGATGGAACTGGTAGTGATGGCCGACGCCTTCCGCCGCTCCTCAGCATCCCGAATCACCGCCGTGATTCCTTACTTCGGATATGCCCGCCAGGACCGCCGTCCGCGTTCGGCACGTGTAGCCATCAGCGCCAAAGTTGTCGCTGACATGCTCACTGTCGTAGGTATCGACCGTGTACTCACCGTCGACCTGCACGCTGACCAGATCCAAGGCTTCTTCGATATCCCCGTCGACAACATCTACGGCTCGCCCGTACTTGTCGATGACATCGAAGACCAGCGTTTCGAGAACCTGATGATCGTCTCCCCGGACATTGGTGGTGTCGTGCGCGCACGTGCCGTTGCCAAGTCCCTGGGCGTCGACCTGGGTATCATCGACAAACGCCGCGAGAAGGCTAACCACTCCGAGGTTATGCACATCATCGGCGACGTCGAAGGGCGCACCTGCATCCTGGTAGACGACATGGTCGACACCGCCGGCACCCTGTGCCACGCGGCCAAAGCCCTGAAAGAGCACGGCGCTGCCAAGGTTTACGCCTACTGCACGCACCCTGTCCTGTCGGGCCGCGCGATCGAGAACATCGAGAAGTCGGTACTGGACGAGCTGGTGGTGACCAACACCGTTCCGCTGTCCGCCGCTGCTCAAGCCTGTGACCGTATCCGCCAGCTGGATATCGCACCGGTTGTGGCTGAAGCGGTCCGCCGCATCAGCAATGAAGAATCGATCAGCGCGATGTTCCGCTAAGCGGAACGCGTGTTGATGTGAAGCGCCCCGCCCCAACATGTGTTGGGGCGGGGCTTTTTTGCCATCCCCGTTGGCGCTGGTCGCAAACGCCTTCGGGGGGCTATTTTGGAGAAACAAAATGACTGATTTTATTCTGAACGCCCAAGCGCGTACTGACCTGGGGAAAGGTGCGAGCCGCCGCCTGCGTCATGCGCTGAGCATCCCGGCCGTTGTCTACGGTGGTGATAAAGAAGCTCAATCCCTGACCATCGTGGCCAAGGAAATCACCAAGCTGTTCGAAAACGAAGCTGCTTTCAGCCACGTTATCGAGCTGAATGTTGACGGCGTCAAGCAGAACGTCATCATCAAGGCTATGCAGCGCCACCCAGCCAAGCAGTTCATCATGCACGCCGACTTCGTTCGCGTTGTTGCTGGCCAGAAACTGACCGCTGTTGTTCCAGTGCACTTCATCAACGAAGAAGCACCGGCCAAGAAAGGCGGCGAGATCTCCCACGTTGTTGCCGAGATCGAAGTTTCCTGCGAAGCCAAAGACCTGCCTGAGTTCATCGAAGTTGACCTGGCCAACGCCGAAGTCGGCACCATCATCCACCTGTCGGACCTGAAAGCTCCGAAAGGCGTAGAGTTCGTAGCTCTGGCCCACGGTGATGACAAAGCTGTTGCCAACGTTCACGCTCCACGCGTTGCTCCAGAAGCAGAAGGCGCTGCCGAGTAATCCACTCGCACGCCGGCGTTGATCGGGTTACAGTGCCGCGCGCACTGTGACCCACCAACTCCAAGGAAGAGCCCCTGACGTGACCGCCATCCAGTTGATCGTCGGCCTGGGTAACCCCGGCCCCGAATACGAACAGACCCGGCATAACGCAGGGGCTCTTTTCGTTGAACGCATTGCCAGCGCCCAGCGTATTTCGCTTACCGCTGACAAAAAGTATTTCGGCCTGACGGCTAAATTCAGCCATCAGGGCAACGACGTTCGTTTGTTGATCCCCACCACCTACATGAACCGCAGCGGCCAGTCCGTAGCGGCCTTGGCCAATTTCTTCCGCATCAAGCCGGAAGCAATCCTGGTGGCACACGACGAACTCGACCTGCCTCCGGGCGTTGCCAAGCTCAAGCGCGGCGGCGGCCATGGTGGGCACAACGGCCTGCGCGACATCATCGCGCAGCTCGGCAACCAGAACGACTTCCACCGCCTGCGGCTTGGCATTGGCCACCCGGGCGACGCCAAACTGGTCTCCAACTTCGTCCTGGGCCGCGCGCCGCGCGCCGAGCAGGAGAAGCTCGACGCCAGCATCGATTTTGCCCTCGGCGTGCTGCCGGACGTGCTTGCCGGCGACTTTGCCAAGGCGATGCGCGAACTGCACAGCCAGAAGGCCTGATTTCCTTTAGAGAGGGGAATACCCATGGGTTTCAATTGCGGCATCGTCGGCCTGCCCAACGTCGGCAAGTCCACCCTGTTCAACGCCCTGACCAAGTCTGGCATCGCGGCGGAGAACTTCCCTTTCTGCACCATCGAGCCAAACAGCGGCATCGTGCCGATGCCCGACGCTCGTCTGGCTGCGCTGGCTGAGATCGTCAAGCCAAACCGCATCCTGCCGACCACCATGGAATTCGTCGACATCGCCGGCCTGGTTGCCGGTGCCTCGAAAGGCGAAGGCCTGGGTAACAAGTTCCTCGCCAACATCCGCGAGACCGACGCCATTGCCCACGTGGTGCGCTGCTTCGAAGACGAGAACGTGATTCACGTTTCCAATAGCGTCGACCCCAAGCGTGACATCGAGATCATCGACCTCGAACTGATCTTCGCCGACCTCGATAGCTGCGAGAAGCAACTGCAGAAGGTTACCCGCAACGCCAAAGGCGGCGACAAGGAAGCCTTGGCGCAAAAGGCCATTCTGGAAAAGCTGATCCCGCACTTCACCGAAGGCAAGCCTGCGCGCAGCCTTATGAAGAACATGGCTGAGGACGAAAAAGCCGTCATCCGTGGCTTCCACCTGCTGACCAGCAAGCCGGTGATGTACATCGCCAACGTCGCTGAAGACGGCTTCGACAACAACCCGCACCTGGACGTGGTCAAGGCCATTGCCGAGGAAGAAGGCGCGGTGGTTGTACCGGTGTGCAACAAGATCGAAGCAGAAATCGCCGAGCTGGACGACGGCGAAGAGAAGGACATGTTCCTCGAGGCCTTGGGCCTGGAAGAGCCTGGCCTGAACCGCGTGATCCGCGCCGGTTACGAGCTGCTGAACCTGCAGACCTACTTCACTGCCGGCGTGCAGGAAGTGCGTGCCTGGACCGTTCGCATCGGTGCCACCGCACCGCAAGCGGCCGGGGTTATCCACACCGACTTCGAAAAAGGCTTCATCCGCGCTGAAGTGGTGGCCTATGACGACTTCATCCAGTTCAAGGGTGAAAGCGGTGCCAAGGAAGCCGGTAAATGGCGCCTGGAAGGCAAGGACTACATCGTCAAAGACGGCGACGTGATGCACTTCCGCTTCAACGTCTGATGGGCGCCGTGGAACTCCACGGTACTTGAAAGACTTCAAAACCCCCGTAATCGCCAAGCGATACGGGGGTTTTGTGTTTAAGGGCCATCCATTTGCAGCACCGGCCGAGAAAAAGCCGGGGCCAGGGTGTTGCTTGGTCAGCGATGGGCCGCAAAGCGGCCCCTGATGTCAGCATCTAAGCTGTGATGGAGCACCCTCCTCCCCCAGAGCCCGCGCCATGCCCGAACCACCGCGCTTCCACTGGCAACGCTGGCTGCCCGGCCTGGTCACCCTGCTCCACTACCAACGCGCCTGGCTAGCCAAGGACATCGCCGCCGGCCTGGTGCTGACCACCATGCTGGTACCCGTGGGCATCGCCTACGCCGAAGCGTCCGGCGTACCCGGTATCTACGGCCTGTACGCCACCATCATCCCGTTGCTGGCCTACGCCCTGTTCGGCCCTAGCCGCATCCTTGTGCTGGGCCCGGACTCGGCACTGGCCGCGCCGATCCTGGCGGTGGTGGTGCAGTACGCTGCCAGCGACCCACAGCGGGCAATCGCCATCGCCAGCATGATGGCGATGGTCGCCGGGGCGTTCTGTGTGATTGCCGGGCTGCTGCGCCTGGGCTTCATCACCGAGTTGCTGTCCAAGCCGATCCGCTATGGCTACATGAACGGCATCGCCCTGACGGTGTTGATCAGCCAGCTGCCCAAACTGTTCGGTTTGTCCGTGGACAGCCAAGGCCCACTGCGGGATATCTGGAACCTGATTCAGGCCTTGCTCGCCGGCCAGGGGCATTGGCCAAGCTTCATGGTCGGTGGCGCCAGTTTGGCGCTGATCCTGCTGCTCAAGCCATTCAAGCGCCTGCCAGGCATCCTCATTGCCGTGGTACTGGCCACGCTGGCGGTGAGCCTGCTGGGGCTAGACCAGCAAGGCGTGAAAGTGCTCGGCAAGTTGCCGCAAGGGCTGCCCAGCTTTGCCTTGCCCTGGGTCAGCGATATCGACCTGGTGGAGGTGCTGCTTGGCGGCATCGCGGTGGCGCTGGTGTCGTTCGCCGATACCAGTGTGCTGTCACGTTCCTATGCCGCACGGCTGAAAATGCCGGTCAACCCGAACCAGGAAATGTTTGGCCTGGGCGTAGCCAACCTCGCCTCGGGGCTGTTTCAGGGCATCCCCATCAGCAGCAGCTCGTCGCGCACACCGGTGGCCGAAGCTGCCGGTTCGCAAACCCAGCTCACCGGCATTATCGGTGCACTGGCGGTCACCCTGTTGCTGCTGGTGGCGCCCAACCTGATGCAGCACCTGCCCAACAGCGCCCTGGCGGCTGTGGTGATTGCCGCAGCAGTGGGGCTGTTCGAGTTCGCCGACCTCAAACGTATATTTCGCATGCAGCAGTGGGAGTTCTGGCTGTCGTTCACCTGCTTCGTCGGCGTGGCGGTGTTTGGCGCCATTCCCGGTATCTGCATTGCGGTGGCAATAGCGGTGATCGAGTTTCTGTGGGACGGCTGGCGGCCGCACCATGCAGTGCTGGGCCGGGTGGATGGCACCCGGGGGTACCACGATGTGCAGCGTTATCCACAGGCCCGACGCATTCCGGGGCTGGTATTGCTGCGTTGGGACGCGCCGCTTTTCTTTGCCAATGCCGAGCAGTTCCAGAGCACAGTGATGGCGGCCGTGGACGAGTCGCCGACGCCGGTGCAGCGGCTGCTGATAGCGGCGGAACCGGTGACCAGTATCGACATCACCTCGGCGGACATGCTGGCCGAGCTGGACCGGGCACTGGAGGCACGCGGGGTGGAATTGCAATTTGCCGAGATGAAGGACCCGGTGAAGGACAAGATGCGGCGGTTCGGGTTGTTTCAGCATATGGGGGAGAAGGCCTTTCACCCCACGGTGGGTGCCGCTGTGGATGCCTATCTGGAAGAAAGTGGGGTTGATTGGCAGCCCTAGGTTCTCTGTGCTGGCTGCTTCGCGTACTCACCCGCGAAGCAGCGCACGCCGAACCCGAAGCCGGTCAATCCAGATCAACATGGCACTGGCATACACCGAGACCGCCAGAAACAAGGCCATGCGCACCGCAAAGGCCTTGTACACATCCTGCCCACCCGCACTGTCCTGCACCGACTGCCCCAGCAAGATCAGCAGGGTGGTCAGGCAACTGACCCAGTACGCCGGGCTCTGCCGGTTGGGCACCGCCTGATACAGCCGCCGCGCCTGCCACAGGACGAACAGCAGCACCCAGAGGAAGAACATCCACAGGTGCACGAACAGGCTCAACGCGCCCCACATCAGTATCGCCAGCAGGCCGGCAAGCAAGGTCGAACCAATCAGCTCTCGGCTGGCATGCCGTGCGCGGGTTTCCCCGGCCTGCTGCCCCAGGCTTACCGCCTTCATGATCAGCGGCATGTACTGGTCCGGGGCAATCAGCGCCAGCAGAAACGCAGGCATCACGATCAGCGTGGCGCGCAATGCCACCCAGCTGACATGCTCGCTGCCCAGCAGCGGTGGTACCGGTTGCGCCGGTGCTCCCGCAGGTTCGGGAAACAGCACATGCGCCAGCGCCGTGCCCAGCACTGCCAGCAGCATGCCTTTGGCCAGCGCTTCGACCACCGACAGCGCCAAGGTGAAGTCGCTGGTGCCGGCGGCGGCGATCATGGTCAGGCCGACCACCAGCAAGTTGGCCAGCAGGCCGTTGCCGCCCTCAAGGGCGTAGCGCAAGGTGAGAAAAACGCCTACGCCCACCAGCAACACCCCGCTCAGCGGTGCGTGGCGCAACAGCGGAATCAGCAACAGCCCGCTGCCACAGGCGAGCAGTACCAGCACCGCCAGGGCCGGCGCCGCTCGCAGGGGCAGTGGCTGGCTGCGCATGGCCAGCAACAGCACGGCGAACACCGGTGCCAGGATCGGCACCGGCAAGCCAATGCCAAAACTCACCGCCAGGCACAGCGCCACACCCCAGGCCAGGCGCAGGGCGCGCAGGCGGCGCAATTCAATAGGCATAGGACAACCAGCTCATCAGCCACATGAACAGCCGGCCCAGCAGGTTCAGCGGGTTACCTTCGCTGGGCAGCGCCATGACCTCGGCCTGCCCGCCTACCCGCAGCCCGCGCTTGTCCGGCAGCTGATCACGCTCCAGCTCGACAATCACCGGAAAGCGCTGGGCCGAACGCAGCCACTCGCGGCTGTTCTGCACGGTGGGCAATGTGCCCGGCGGGGTGCCCTGGCCCACGCTCACGCCGTAGCCGATGCTGCGAATACGCCCCTTCAACACGGTACCGGGCAATGCATCAAGCACCACCAGCACCGGGATGTCGGGGCGCAGGCGGCCGAGGTTGTTCTCGGTCATGTCGGCACTTATCCACACGTCATGGATACTGATCAGGGTCATCATCGGGCTACCCGCCCCGACATAGTGGCCAACGTCGGTGCGCAGGTCGGTGATGAGCCCGTTGGCATCGGCGCGCACCACGGTGCGAGCAAGGTCCAGGCGAGCCTTTTCCACGTTGGCTGCGGCACTGCGCAACTGGGCGTTGTCATCTTGCGCCCCGCCCTGCTGCTCGCGGGCGCGCTGCACTTCGGCACGGGCCGCCGCCACCTGGCTGATGGCTTGGTCGCGGGTAGCCTGGGCGCCTTCCAGGCGGCGCACCGATACCGTGCCGGGGTCCTCATCGATCAGGCGCTTGAGCCGCTCGGCATCCTGCCGCGCCTTGCGCTCGTTGGCCTGGGCTGCCACCAGCGCCGCCTGCGCCGAATCGATGCCGGCGGTACTGGCGCCGATCTGCCGGCGCACCGTATCGAGGTCTGCTTCGGCGCGGGCCAAGGCAATGCGGTACTGCTCCTGGTCGAGTTCGAACAGCACATCGCCCTGGCGCACTTCCTGGTTGTTGCCTACTGCCACGCGCTTGATCTGCCCTGCCACCTCGGCGGCCACCGGTACCACGTAGGCCTGCAGGCGGGCCTGCTGGGTGTATGGCGTGAAGCGGTCGGCCAACAGGTACCAGAGCAGGCTCACGGCGATCAGCAGCAGCACCCAGCGCATGCCGCGATCAGGGGCTGACGGGGGCGTGGCGTCGCTCATTGGCTTTCACCTTGTGCATGTGCGGTGGGGGCTGGCGGGTCGAGCAAGTCGCCCCAGTCGGTACGTTGTTGCATCTGCTGACGCGTGGCTGGGTCGATCGGTGCGCGGCTGGTGTCCCAGCCACCGCCCAAGGCCTTGTACAAGGTCACCAGGCTGCTGACGGCATTACCGCGGCTGACCAGGTAGCCGTCCTGTTGCTGCAATAGCAGTTGCTGGGCGTCGAGCACGCGCTGGAAGTCGGCGAAGCCTTCGCGGTACTGCGAGCTGGCCAGGTTCAGCGAGCGTTGCGCAGCCTGGGAGGCCTGGTCGCGAATGGCTGCACTCTGCAGCGAGCGCACCAGCCCGCTGGCAGCATCGTCGGCCTCGCGGGCGGCTTCGCGCACGCCCTGGTGGTACAGCTCGATCAGTTGCTGCAAGCGGGCATCCTCTACCCGCACCGCGTTCTTGCGCCGGCCGTAGTCGAACGGGTTCCAGATCAGGCTGGGCCCGGCGGCGATGTCGAAGGTATTGGGCAGGTGGCTGGCCGATAAAAAGGTCCAGCCGATACTGCCCAGCAGGCTCAGCTGTGGATAAAGATCAGCCTCGGCCACACCGACCAACGCCGACTGCGCCGCCACCGCCTGCTCGGCCGCGCGGATATCCGGGCGGCGCTGTAGCAGGCTGGCAGGTACGCCCTGCAGCACTGCGCGGTCTGGTAAAGGCAGCTGGCCATGGCCGGCCTCCAGCTGCGCCAGCGGCCCGGGTGGGCGGCCCAGCAATGAACACAGCACGTTGCGCAGGGCGTTGAGCTGGTTCTCGAATTCAGGGATGGTGGCCAGGGTCGCCAGGTATTGAGTGCGCGCTTGCTGCCAGTCGAGTTCGTCATTCTCGCCATGGCGGAACAGCCGTTCGGTAATCTCCAGGCTGCGCGCCTGGCGCTTGCCGTTCTCTTGCGCGATCGCCAGCCGTGCCTCGGCAGTACGCAGGGCAAAGTAGGTGTCGGCCACTTGTGCACGCAGCAACAGCATGGCATCGGCATAGTTGGCCTGAGAGGCGAAGTACAAGGCGTCGGCGCTTTCGATGGCGCGACTGAAGCGGCCCCAGAAGTCGATTTCCCAGCCAATGTCGAAGCCGACGCTGGATTGCCAGAACACCGAATCGCGCGCAGTGGCCGTGCCGGACTGGTTTTGCTTCAGGTACAGGCTCTGCGCACCCAGCTGCTGCAGCTGTGGATAACGCCCGGTCTGCACGATAGCCAGCTGGGCGCGGGCTTCAGCAATGCGCAGGCCAGCCACACGCAGGTTGGTGTTATTGGCGTCGGCCTCGGCAATCAGCGCGTCCAGCATCGGGTCGGCAAACACCGCCCACCACTGGCGCAGGTCGGGTGTTGCGGCGCTACGCCCTGCCTGTTCCAGCAATGGCGTGCTCCAGCCGTCCAGCCACGGCACCTGGGGCTTTTCGAAATCCGGGCCGACCTGGGTGCAGCCGGCCAGCACCATCAGCAGGCCCAGGCCACAGCGGCGGTTGGCCATGGCTCAGGCAGCAGGTGGTGCCGGTTGCTCCGGCACCTGCAGCGCAACCCATTGCCAGAACAACACGTAGGTCACGCCAAGGATCACCGGGCCGATGAACAAGCCGATGATGCCTTTGACCACCATGCCGCCCAGTGCCCCGATCAGCACCACCGGCATCGGTACGTCCACCCCGCGCCCCAGCAGGAGTGGTTTGAGCACGTTGTCGGCCAGCCCGGCGACAAAGGTGTAGATGGCGAAGATGACAGTCGCCACAGTGAAGCCTTCGACGTTGAACACGTAGATGATCACCGGCAGCGTGACCAGGGTGGCGGGGGCCTGGGCAATCCCCAGCATGAGGATGACGATGGCCAGCATGCCGGCCCCGGGCACCCCTTTGACCACAAAGCCAACGCCGATCAGCAGCATCTGGATGAAGGCGATACCGATCACGCCCTGCGCCACGGCGCGAATGGTGGCGGTACACAACTTGGCCAAGGGTTTGCCGCGCTCTTCGCCCGATACCCGCATGGCGATACGCTGCGCGGCGACTTCGCCGCGGTCACCGAAGGCCATGATGACTCCGGAAATGATGATGGCACCGATGAACAGAAAAAAGGCCGCACCGGCGCTGGCCGCAGCGCCTAACACCGTAAGCCCGGCACCCTTGATTTGCGGCATCCACTGATTCAGTACGCTGGCCATGTTTTCGGAGGCCGCTAACCATAGCGCGTGCACCTTCGGCCCGATCAGTGGCCAGGCGGCCACAGACTCAGGTGGCGTCGGCACGCTCCAGGCCCCGCTCTTGAGCAACGTCACCAGGCTGTCCACCGACTCGCCGATTGACATTACCACCAGGTAGATCGGCACCAGCAGCACCACCAATACCAGTAACACCACCAGCGTCGCCGCATAGCCATGCTTGAGCCCGGTACGGCGCTGAAGGCGGCAATGCAACGGGTACAAGGTAACAGCCAGGATCACCGCCCACAGCATCAGCTCAAGGAACGGCTGGAACACCTCGAACGCGAATATCACCAAGGCAGCCACCAGGCCAGCCTTGATCAACACATCGAGCAAGCCCCGCGACAGCGCACTGTCCAGCTTGATACCCGGTTGCATGCTGCACCTCCGAACATTCAGTTCGCGTGTGTCTCGATTCAGGGGTCCGTTTCCGGGGTTGCCTGCGCGGGGGGGACGTCGCGCAGCCGCCGCGCCAGGGCCATCATCACCAACGGCACCACGGCCATCGACAGGGTGATGGCCAGTACCAGCAAGTCATGCACCTGTGGTGACAACACCTGATGGTCCCGCGCCAGCTTGAACACCACGAAGGCAAACTCGCCCCCAGAGGCCAGCACCACGCCCAGGCACAGCGCCTGGGACGGGTTGAGGCCTCCGGCCATGCGCCCCAGGCCATACAGCAACGGCAGCTTGATACCCACCAGCAGCAGCGTCACCCCCAACACCGCCAGCGGCATGCCCAACAGCAGGTGCAGGTCGGCGCTCATCCCCACGCCCACGAAGAACAGCCCCAGCAGCAAGCCCTTGATCGGTTCGATCTGGGTTTCCAGTTCGTGGCGAAACGGCGACTCGGCCATCAGCACGCCGGCCAGAAATGCCCCTAGCGCCATCGATACGCCCACGTGCTCCATCAACCAGGCAGTGCCCAGCACCACCAGCAAAGCCGTGGCGGTCGACAGCTCGGGCAGGCCCGAACCCACCGTCCACTTGAAAACCGGGGTCAACAGATAGCGACCAAAGATAATCAGCACACCAATGCCCACAGCCACAGCCAGCAACGGCCAGGCCCCTTCGTCGGCGGTGCTGACATTGCCACCGAGCAGCGGCACCACGGCAATCAAAGGAATGGCTGCGATGTCCTGGAACAACAGGATGGCCACAGCCAAGCGGCCGTGGGGTTTGCCCAGGTCCTTGCGCTCGGCCAGTACCTGCAGGCCAAACGCGGTGGAAGACAGCGCCAGGCCCACGCCCAGCACGATGGCGGCCGGCCGCGACTGGTCGAACAGCCAATAGGCCAGGAGCCCAAGCACCACGGCGCTCAGCCCCACTTGCAGCGTACCCACACCGAACAGCGCCCGGCGCATGGTCCACAAGCGCCGGGGCGATAGCTCCAGGCCAATGACGAACAGCAGCATCACCACGCCCATCTCTGACAGACGCGCCACGTTATCGGGGTTGTTCAGCAGGCCGAGCACCGAGGGGCCGATGAGCATGCCGGCCAGCAGATACCCAGGCACAGCGCCCATCCGCAAACGCTGCGCCAGTGGCACCAGAAGCACCACGGCCAACAGGAACACCACTGTGGCCTGCAACAGGCTGCCGTCATGTGGCATGAGCTCTTACCCTCGCAGCTCCCCGCAGGGAGGGGTTCAGAAGCGTTCTTCGACGACCTTGAACGGGTAGGCCACAGCCTTGTACTTGCCGATCTTGCCGCGCTTGGGCAGCTTCACCACCTGGTCACGGGTGATGTCCTTGTACGGAATCCGGCTGAGCAGATGGCTGATGATGTTCAGGCGGGCGCGGCGTTTATCGTTGGAATGGGCCATGAACCACGGCGCCCAGGCGGTATCCGACGCGGCGAACATGTCGTCACGCGCCTGGGTGTAGTCATCCCAGCGGGTATACGACTTGAGGTCCATGGGCGAAAGCTTCCACAGCTTGCGGCCATCGTTGATGCGATCCTGCAGGCGGACGGTCTGCTCCTCGGCGCTGACCTCGAGCCAGTACTTGATGAGGATGATCCCCGACTCGACCATGACCTTTTCGAACACGGGCACACCGGTGAGGAACTTGTCGACGAGTTCGTCGGAGCAAAAGCCCATTACCCGCTCGACGCCCGCTCGGTTGTACCAGCTGCGGTCGAAGATCACCACCTCGCCCGCTGCGGGCAAATGCCCCAGGTAGCGCTGCAGGTACATCTGGGTTTTTTCCCGCTCGGTCGGTGCCGGCAGCGCCACCACGCGAAACACCCGCGGGCTGACGCGCTCGGTAATGGCCTTGATGGTGCCGCCCTTGCCGGCGCCATCGCGGCCTTCGAAGACGATGCATACCTTCAGCCCCTTGGCCACCACCCACTCCTGCAACTTCACCAGCTCCACATGCAGGTGCTTGAGCGCTTTCTCGTACGCCTTGCCGCCCAGTTTTTCTGGCTGTTCCTGGGTGGGTTTCTTCCTGGACGGCTTCGACATGACACTCTCCTGAAGGCGAATGAAGAGTCAGTATGGTCGATCCATGACGGTTTGCCGCTTCGCTTGCAGATTGGTGAAGGGCTGCCTCGCAGCCCCCACGAGGCGCTATTTGGCCAGCTTGTTGTAACTGGTCATCAGGTTGCGATAGTCCGGGATATGGTTGGAGAACAGGGTACCCAACCCCTCGACGTCGTTACGCCAGTCCCGGTGCAGCTCGCAGGCCACGCCGAACCAGGTCATCAGCTGCGCCCCGGCCGCCTCCATGCGCCGCCACGCCGAGTCACGGGTCAGTTCATTAAAGGTCCCAGAGGCGTCGGTGACGACGAACACCTCAAAGCCCTCCTCCAGCGCCGACAAGGCCGGGAAGGCCACGCACACCTCGGTGACCACACCAGCAATAAGCAGCTGCTTCTTGCCAGTGGCTTTTACCGCTTTTACGAAATCTTCGTTGTCCCAGGCGTTGATGTTGCCGGGGCGTGCGATGTAGGGGGCGTCGGGGAACTGCTCTTTCAGCTCCGGCACCAGCGGGCCGTTGGGGCCGGTCTCGAAGCTGGTGGTGAGAATGGTCGGCAGCTTGAAGTACTTGGCCAGGTCGGCCAGCGCCAGTACGTTGTTCTTGAAACGGTCGGGGTCGATGTCCCTTACCAGCGAGAGCAGACCGGCCTGGTGGTCGACCAGCAGGACGGCGGCGTTGTTCTTGTCCAGACGCTTGTATTGGAAGGTCACGGTGAACTCCTTGCTTCAGCGGGTTGGGAGTATCAGCGTAGGCAAGGATCAAGGGTGGGACAGACCGTCAGTCGGTTCGCTTGTTGCTGCCTGTACCGGCCTCATCGCCGGCAAGCCAGCTCCCACAAGGTACTTTGTCTTCCTTGGGCATCAGGCACGGGGAGATGGCAGAAATGTGGCTGAACATTCGCTGCTGTGAGATGACAGTTGGATAACTGAGGCAGATCTCAATGGGAGCGGGACGTAGCCTACTTGGCAACCCGACGATACTGCTGCTTGGGACTGCGAGGTGAATCGGGATCTGTCATTTCGATCAAGCCAGCAGCCAAGGCCGGGTGCAAATAACTCTTACGGAATGTGGCACGGTGCGAGAGACCCAGCTGATGCATGAGATCACTTGTCTTCAAAGCAACACCAGCGGGCAGCACCTTGAGAAGATTCGCTACTTGGTCGGTTACTTGGACGGTTACTTGGTCGCTCTCTTTGGCTTCTACAAGCGCACTTAGCAACGCTTCAAGCATGTACTCGACAAACGGGGTAGCTTCAGCAGCCTGGTCAGCCGCAGCCAGCGCTGCGTAGTAAGCGTCCTGCTGCTCACGGATAACGGTTTCGACCGGCAGGTAGGCCATCGCTGGTCGCCACCGGCTAAGCAGCAGGGTTTGCCATAGCCGTCCCATGCGCCCGTTGCCGTCAGCAAACGGGTGGATGAATTCGAATTCGTAGTGGAATACACAGCTGGTAATCAGCGGATGCCAATCGTTGTTCGAGAGCCAATCCAATAAATCGTGCACCAGTGTCGCCACCCGGCTGGCCGGTGGTGCCATATGTAGCAGGCGAGAACCCCAACAAATGCCCACACCACCGCGCCGGTAACGCCCAGCGTCGTCTATCAGGCCATGCATCAGCATCCCATGCGCGGCAAGCAGGTCGCTCGGGGACTCGGCACGCCAGTCAGGCATCGCATCGTAGGTAGCAAATGCATTGCGGACCTCCTGAATTTCACGCGGCAGACCTAGAACACGCTTGCCATCCAGCAGCGCGGTTACCTGCTCGACGCTCAGGGTGTTGTTTTCAATGGCAAGCGATGCCTGAATGGTACGAATCCGGTTCCCTCGCCGAAGTTGCGGCGTAAGCGCTGCATTGCGATAGGCAGTCAATAACCCCACTTGCTCACTGACTTCGGCAACCAGAGCCAGAATCCGGGGGGTCACCGTCAGCGGTGGTTGGTAATTGCTCATTGCCTGCAACCTGAAGGGGTGGTGAACGACGCCGGCCATGGAAGGGATCGTCCAAATGCGGGATGCCACAGCTGCAGACACCTTAATCGACACGTTACGCGAGGGTAAAGGAAGCATTGCCATCACTTCACAAATTCCTGAACTGATTATTTGCCTCCAGCGATTTGTCCCCTCTTCAACCACCACCAGAATCGCTTCACCATAATCACAAAAACCGTGAGGCCACTCCCGTGGACCAGACCCTTCAGGTGCGCCAAGCCGCCGCCGACCTCGTTGCGGCGTTTGCCAGCAACGACACCGCCCGCTATTTCGCCTGTTTCAGCGAAGACGCCACGTTCCTTTTCCACACCTTGCCGCAACCGCTGCTGTCGCGCCGTGCCTACGAAGACCTCTGGGCGCAGTGGCAGGCCGATGGTTTTGCCGTGCTTGCCTGCGAGTCGGGCAATGCCCAGGTGAGCCTGCAAGGTGATGTGGCGATCTTCATGCACGATGTGGCCACGCATATCCGCATCGCCGGCGAAGAACACCAGTTGAGCGAGCGCGAGACCATCGTCTTCCGCCGCAAGGGTGACCAGTGGCTGGCCTGCCACGAGCACCTGTCGGTCGTCTCGCCGGCCTGATCACCTTTTTACGCGGCCCTGCCGCCCTGCCATCGCACCCACAAGAAGGCCCGCGCACGCGCAGGCCCACAACAACCGCGCTGGAGCATCACCATGAGCCACTCGACCGGTATCGAGACCAACGGCGTCGAACAGATCCCCGACGATCAACGCGACGCCTCCCCGCTGGACCTGTTCCGCCTGATTTTCGGCGGCGCCAATACCTTCGCCACCGCCGTGCTGGGCAGCTTCTCCGTGCTTTTTGGCCTGTCCTTTCAGGCGGGCGTGTGGGCCATTCTGCTCGGCGTTGGCGTGGGCGCGCTGATTCTTGCGCCGATGGGGTTGTTCGGCGCGCTTAACGGCACCAACAACGCCGTGTCGTCGGGCGCGCACTTTGGTGTGCACGGGCGTATCGTCGGCTCGTTCCTGTCGCTGCTAACGGCGGTGGCGTTCTTCTCGCTGTCGGTGTGGAGCTCGGGCGATGCCCTGGTCGGCGGCGCCAAGCGCCTGGCCGGCCTGCCGGAAACCGACCTCACCCTGGGCCTGGCCTACGGCCTGTTCGCGGTGCTGGTGCTGGTGGTGTGCATCTTCGGCTTCCGCTTCATGCTGTGGGTCAACAAGATTGCCGTGTGGGCTTCAAGCCTGCTGTTCCTGCTGGGCATCGTTGCCTTTGCCGGGCCGTTCGACGCCAGCTACGCAGGTAGCGTCAACCACGGCCAGGCGGGCTTCTGGGCGGCGTTCGTCGGCGCGGCGATCCTGGCCATGAGCAACCCGGTGTCGTTCGGCGCCTTCCTGGGCGACTGGTCGCGCTATATCCCGCGTGCAACACCCAAGACGCGCATCATCCTGGCGGTGATTGCCGCCCAGGGCGCAACGCTGATTCCGTTCCTGTTCGGCCTGTGCACCGCCACCTTGGTCGCGACCCAGGCACCGGACTACATTGCCGCCAACAACTATGTGGGTGGCCTGCTGGCGGTGGCGCCAAGCTGGTTCTTCCTGCCGGTGTGCCTGATTGCGGTGATCGGCGGCATGTCCACCGGCACCACTGCGCTGTATGGCACCGGCTTGGACATGTCCAGCGTGTTCCCGCGCCTGCTCAGCCGCGCCGGCGCCACGCTGCTGATCGGCGTGCTGGCGATCGGCTTCATCTTCATCGGCCGTTTCACCTTCAACCTGGTGCAGAGCGTGTCGACCTTTGCGGTACTCATCATCACCTGCACCAGCCCGTGGATGGTGATCATGATCCTCGGCCTGATCACTCGCCGCGGCTTCTACCACGCCGATGACCTGCAGGTATTCACCCGCGGCCAGCGTGGCGGCCATTACTGGTTCCTGCATGGCTGGAACTGGCGCGGCATGGGGGCGTGGCTCCCCAGCGCGGCGGTCGGCCTGTGTTTCGTCAACCTGCCGGGGCAGTTCGTCGGCCCGCTGGGCGACCTGGCTGGCGGCATCGACCTGAGCCTGCCGGTCACCCTGGGGCTGGCCGGCGTGTTGTACCTGGTACTGCTCAACCTGTTCCCTGAACCTGCTGGCGTGTATGGCCCCCGGGGCCCGCGTTGGGTGCGTTGCAAAAGCACCGCGCACACGCCTGTGACCACTGCCGAAATGGCCTGACTGGAAACCGACCATGACCAATTCCCACTACATCGCCGGCCGCTGGGTCGAAGGCCAAGGCAGCGACTGCATCAGCGTCAACGACCCTGCGCTGGGGCAACCGTTCGCCGAGTTCATGGCTGCCAGCGTGGCCCAGGTCGACCAGGCCGTAACCGCTGCCCGCAGCGCCCTGCCCGCCTGGAAAACCACCAGCGCCAGCGAACGCGCGGCCTACCTGCGCGGCTTTGCCGAACAGCTCGGGCAACGCCGCGAAGCGTTGATCACCTTGCAGATGCGCAACAACGGCAAGCCGCGCCACGAAGCCGAGATCGACCTGGACGACGCCATCGCCACCTTCGGCTACTACGCCGAGCTGGCCGAGCAACTGCCTGCCAAGAATCGCGACGTGCCACTGGCCGCCCCAGGCTTCACCGCGCGCACTCGCCTTGAGCCGGTGGGTGTGGTCGGCCTGATCGTGCCGTGGAACTTCCCGCTGGTGACCAGCGCCTGGAAGCTAGCCCCGGCGCTGGCTGCCGGCTGCACCGTGGTGCTCAAGCCATCGGAAGTCACCCCGCTGATCGAACAGGCCTACGGCCAGATCGCCGACGCCCTGGGCCTGCCGGCCGGGGTGCTGAACATCGTCAACGGCAAGGCCGAGACCGGCGCCGCACTGAGCAACCACAACGGCCTGGACAAACTGTCGTTCACCGGCAGCAACAGCGTCGGCAGCCAGGTAATGCGCAGCGCGTCGGCACAGTGCCGGCCGGTGACGCTGGAGCTGGGCGGCAAGTCGGCCATCGTGGTGTTTGACGATTGCGATGTCGACCAGGCGGTCGAGTGGATTGTCGCCGGTATCAGCTGGAACGCGGGGCAGATGTGTTCGGCCACCTCGCGGCTGCTGGTGCAGGACGGTATTGCCGATGCGCTGCTGCCACGCTTGCAGGCGGCACTGGAAAACCTGCGGGTTGGCAACCCGCTGACCGAAGAGGTCGACATGGGCCCGCTGACCAGCCAGGCCCAGTGGCTGAAGGTGGCCAGCTACTTTGCCACGGCGCGGGAAGAAGGCTTGCAGTGCCTGGCCGGTGGCAAGGCGTTGGACCGCGACGGCTGGTTCGTCAGCCCTACGCTGTATACCGATGTGCCGAAACACAGCCGCCTGTGGACCGAGGAAATCTTTGGCCCGGTGCTGTGCGCACGCCGGTTTGCCAGTGAAGAGCAGGCGATTGCCGAGGCCAATGACAGCCGCTTCGGGCTGGTGGCGACCGTGTGCTCTGCCGATTTGCAACGCGCCGAGCGTGTGGCCGATGCGCTGGAGGTTGGCCATGTGTGGATCAACTCGGTGCAGGCGGTGTTCGTCGAAACCTCGTGGGGCGGTACCAAGGGTAGCGGCATCGGCCGTGAGCTGGGGCCTTGGGGGTTGTCGGCCTACCAATCGGTCAAGCATGTGACGCGGTGTTTGGGGTGATGGTCGCCAGGTGCCTGTCACAACATTTTCAGCGCCTGTGAAATCGAGCGCCGCCCGCGCGGCGCATCGCGACGCAAGGCCGCTCCCACATCTGTTTCGGGCCAATCACTCCTGTGGCATTGGCGCGCGCCCCCCCTTGTTTGTTCCATTCGATAGCGATAGGTGATCATTTGCTCTTCTGCTATCGCCAGCCATGCACCAAGGGTGCGCGCGCCAAAGGAGCAGGAGTAACTGGCCCGAAACAGATGTGGGAGCGGCCTTGCGTCGCGATGCGCCGCGCGGGCGGCGCTCGATCCAACAGGCGCTGAACTACTCATGGCGAACACATGGTGGCCCTCACCCAATCTCCCACAGGGGCCCTGCTAACTCGAAGAGTTATATACAGTCCTGTGAGAGCGGCGATCCAACTTACCCCGAGAGGCCCTTACGCCGATTCATCAGCGGGGCGCGTACCCTCTTGCACCAGCACCATGCTCTGCGGCGAAGACAGCGGAATGCCTTCATCACGCAGGCGACCAAGAATGGTGAACAGCAGGTCGCTACGGGTGCCTGACACCTGCCGCGGCCCCGCCACGTAACCACTGACACCGATCACCATGCCACTGGTAGTCAGGTCCTTGAACGACACCGAAGTGGCGGGCGCATCCAGAATCGCCTCATGCTCGTGGTACGCCGCCAACAACAGTTCGCGTACCCGGTTGGCATCGGTCTCCAAGGGCAAGGTCAGGGTAATGCCGACCACGCCCAGCGCATTGCCCATGGTCACGTTGCGCACGTTCTGCGAAATGAATTGCGAATTGGGCACGATCACCGTCGAGCGGTCGGACATCTGAATTTCAGTGGCGCGCACATTGATGCGGCGGATATCACCCTCGACACCCGCCAGGCTGACCCAGTCGCCCACCTTGACGGGGCGCTCGGTGAGCAGGATCAGGCCGGATATGAAGTTCTGCACGATCTGCTGCAAGCCAAAACCGATACCCACCGACAGCGCACTGACTACCCAGGTGAGGCTGGTGAGGTTGATGCGCAGGGTCGACATGACCAGCATGGCCAGGAACAGGAAGCCCAGGTAACCCACCAGGGTCACCAGCGAGGCCCGCATGCCGGCGTCCATGTCGGTTTCCGGCAGCAGGCGATCACTCAGCCAGCGCTTGACCACGCGAATGGCGAACAGCCCGCCGAAGAAAATCGCCAGCGCCAGCAGGATGTCCTGCGGCACGATGTTGAGGTTGCCAAGCAGCTTGCCGCCGGTGCCGTCCCAGTCGCCCAGGCTCATCAGCAGCTCGCTGGGGCTGGTGCCCGACGGCATCAGCGTCAGCAATAGTGCCAGGAACAGCACGATGGTACGGCCGATGCCGGCCAGGATGGTGCTGGCCTGCGCCTGGTGGCGAGGCGCCAGGCCCAAGGTTGAGGCCAGCGCCAAACCACCTGGCTGACGTGGCGACAGCAAGGTTTCGCACAGGTCACCGAAGAAGGTGGTCAGCAAGTACGCACAGGTGACCACCAGGCTGACCCATAGCAATTTGGCGGTGAGGAAGTAGGCGAGCGTCAGGTAGCCGGCGAGCAGAGCCAGCAAGATCAGCGTCAGCCAGATGACCATCACGAACGGGATAAGCCCGGCGAGGCCCGTGGGGCGCTCCAGGTCATGCTTGCGCAAGGTTCGGCGATAACGCAGCAGCGCGCCGGCAAAGATGAATGCCACGACCAGCGCGGTGAGGCCATTGACCGCCACGGTCAGCGCCAGACTGGCGCCGATGACGCTGTTGATGCGCTCCAGGGTCATCATCACCATCAGCGCCAAGGCCAGTACCTTGGGGAACCAACCGAGCGCACTGGCCACTTCGTCATGGATCGACGGCAGGCGCCAGGACGGACGCTGCAGCATCAGCATGGCGCGGCCCAAGCCGGTAATGAAGGCGCTGAACACCACCAGGGTGAGAATGTGGTTGGTGAGGCTGGCGATATCAGAACCTAGATCGGCACTGCTCTCCAGCCCCCAGCGCAGCAGCGATACAGAACCGGCAATGGTACCCAGGGTTGCCAGGCTGACGCCCAGGGCCAAGGCGCTGCGGCGCAAGCGGCCTTCGGGCAACCAGCCGACCATGGCACTGGCCAGCAAACGCTCGAGCACGCGCCGCACCAAGGTCCAGACCAGAATCGCCGCCACCAGGCTGGTAATGAACAGCCAGCGGTTTTCGGCGCTGAAGGCACTGCCGATGGCGTCGGCCGCCTCGCCGCGCAGGTCACGCAGACGCGCCACGTCGTCCTGGGTGGGGCGGATGATGCTCTGCCAGAACGCCGGGGTCAGTGGCGAGGCCGCACGGCTGGTGATTTGCGAGTTGAACTGGCTACGGCGCAGGTTGACGATTTGCGTGGAAAGGTCGCGGGCCGACTGATTCAGCTTGGTGGCCTGGTCCTGCTGGGCTACCAGCGCTTTTTTCTCGGCCTCCAGCGCTTTGCGCTGCTGGGTCAGGGTGGCGGCCTCGTCCGGCTGCACCGGGCCGATGACCTTGAGCTTGTCCTCAAGCTTTTCTATGTCGGCGGTGCGCTGTGCACTCAATGCATCCGCCTGGCGCTGAACCTGCATCGCCGCCAGGCGCAACTGCGACAGCAAGTCGTCGTTGGCCTCGCTGGTGACGCCCTGGCGGATCAGGTCCAGCCGGTCGCTCAGCTGTTCGATGCTGGCGTTTTCATCCAGCGCTGGCGCTTCGGCAGCCGCCAGATTGGACAATGGCGTGGCCGGCGCCGACCAGGCCGGGCTGGCAATGGCCAGCATCAGGGCCAGCAGGACCATCAGGCCTGGGCAATAACGGGCAAGGCTGACACGCCTCATCGAAGTATCCTCTTTACAACTCGATTTGGCGGGGGATTCTACGCGGCTTCAGGCAATCAGGAGAGTGCCGTCTCTCGCTTGAGCAGTTGCTGTTTGCGCTCGACACCCCAACGGTAGCCGCTGACGTCGCCGTCCCGACGCACCACCCTATGGCAGGGGATGGCCACGGCGATGTGGTTGGCCGCACAGGCCATGGCCACTGCGCGCACCGCTTTGGGCGCACCGATACGCTCGGCAATATCGGTGTAGCTGACCCGGCTGCCGGCCGGCACCTCGCGCAACGCCTGCCACACCCGCTCCTGAAACGCCGTACCTTGCACATCCAGCGGCAGCGCCAGGCCCAACGCCGGGGCTTCGACAAAGCCCACCACTTCGGCGACCAACTGTTCGTAGGCGCTATCGCCACCGATCAAGCGGGCCTTGGGGAACTGGTCCTGCAGGTCGTGCAGCAGGCCCTCAGGGTCGTCGCCCAGCAAAATCGCGCAAATGCCCTTCTCGCTCTGGGCCACCAGGATCGCCCCCAGCGAACACTGGCCGAGGGCAAAGTGGATGGTGGCCCCTGCGCCGCCGGCACGGTACTGCCGCGGGCGCATGCCCAGGCGCTGATCGGCGCTTTCGTAGAAGCGGCTGTTGGAGTTGAAGCCGGCATCGTAGATGGCGTCGGTGACTGAACGCTGGCCATCTTCCAGGTGCTCACGCAGGCGCCGGGCACGGAAGGCGGTGGCATAGGCCTTGGGGGTTACGCCGGTTTCGGCCTTGAACAGGCGGTGCAGGTGGAAGGGGCTTACGGCCAGTTGCGCACTGAGCTGGTCGAGGCTGGGCGCAGGGTCGATGGTTTCGATCAGGCGGCAGGCGCGGGTGACCAGTTGGCTATGGCGGGTGGTGCTGGCCTTGCTGATACAACGCTTGCAGGCACGGTAACCCGCCGCTTCGGCGGCAGCGGGGGTGTCGTAGAACTCGACATTGGTGCGCTTGGCCATGCGTGATTTGCAGCCGGGGTGGCAGTAGACGCCGGTGGTGCGTACGGCGTAGACAAAGTGCCCTGTGGCGGTGGAGTCCCGGGATTCCACGGCTTGCCAGCGTTGGTCGGGGGTGGTGTAGAGATTCATGGGTTAGCATCCAGATAAGTTGTCGCCTGTACCGGCCCTTTCGCGGGTAAACCCGCTCCCACAGGGACTGCGCAAGGCTCGAACCCGGCAGAGGTACCTGTGGGAGCGGGTTTACCCGCGAAAGGGCCAGTACAGGCGATGCAAAAACCTCAGGCCCGCCACAGGTACCAGGCCGCCACGGTTCGAAACGGCCGCCAGCCGCCGCCCAGCGAGCGCATCTGCGCAGGTGTCGGCGCCTTGTCCAGCCCCTTCAGCCGTCGGTAACCCTCGCGCACGCCAAAATCATCTACTGGCAGAATGTCCGAACGCTCCAGGCTATAGATCAGCAGCATCTCCACCGTCCATCGCCCTACCCCGCGCAAGGCTACCAGGCGTTCGATCAGTGCTTCGTCGGCCATGGCCAATGCCTCTTCCCGCGTCGGCACCAGGCCTTCCAGCCGTGCCTGGGCAATGCCTTGCACAGTGGCCATCTTGCTTGCCGAGAACCCACAGGCGCGCAGGGTTTCTGGGCTGACCGTCAATAGCTGCTGTGGCGTCGGAAACGCATCCTCCGGGAACAACGCCAGCAGCCGGCCAAGGATTGCTTCGGCAGCACGGGCATGCAGTTGCTGGTAGGCGATGGCCCGCACCAATGCCTCGTAGGGCTCACGCCCCGGCGTGGCCTGGTGCAGGCAAGGCCCGATTGCAGCAATGTGCCGCGACCAGTCCGGGTCGAGTGCTGCCAGGTATTCAGTGGCCTCGCAGTAGGCCTCGGGCGAAAGGTCGGCCAGAATCATGACGCCTCCAACAGGTTGAGTGCAGGGCCCAGCTTAGCTCAGCCGTTCATCGGGTAAACGCCGGTTCTTGCGCGGCGAATTCCTGGCATACCATTGCCCTGCGCCGCGTTCCCCGCATAGAATTGAGAACTATTCACAATCGCACAGTTCACAGGGCCGGGTCTTCGCTACGATGCAGATCAACGACACGCTCAAGCCGACCGAGGTCGCTCTGCTCTACCAGGCCCACCACAGCTGGCTGCGCGGCTGGTTGCGCAACCGGGTAGGTTGCAGCGAGCATGCCGCCGACCTGGCCCAGGATACCTTCGTGCGGCTGTTGCGGGCCCGCCAGGCTTCACCACTGAAAGAGCCACGCGCCTATCTCAGCAGCATCGCCCGTGGCCTGATGATCGACCAGTTCCGCCGTCGCGCACTGGAACACGCCTACCAGCAAAGCCTGGCCCACCTGCCCGAAGCCGAGGTACCCAGCGAAGAGCACCGCCTGGTCATTCTCGATGCCCTAGGCCGCCTCGACCGTGCCCTGCACCAGCTCAAGCCGCGTGTGCGCCAGGCGTTTCTGCTGGCTCAACTGGACGGCTTGAGCATCGTGCAGATTGCTCAGCAGCTGGAAGTGTCGCGGGCCACCGTCGAGCGCGACCTGGCCAAAGCCCTGGGCGTCTGCTACCGGTTACGTTATGCCGATGCATGAGCCCGCGCCAGCGCAGGCGCAGGTCGACCAAGCCATCGACTGGCTGGTGAAGCTGCGCTTCGACCGCCCCAGCCCACGTACCGAGCAGCAATTCCAGCACTGGCTGGCCAGCCACCCGCACAACCCGCTGGCCTGGCAACGGGTCAGCCAACTCGGCGACGAACTGGCCGGGCTGCCCAAGGACCTGAGCCGGCGCACCCTGGACGGCAGCCAGCGCCAGCGCAGCAGCCGCCGTGACCACCTCAAGTTACTGAGCCTGCTGGCCGTGGGCGGCAGCCTGGGCTGGGCCACGCGCGAACCTCTGGGCCTGCCGCAACTGCTGGCCGACAGCAGCACCGCCACGGGTGAACGGCGCCAGTGGCAAGTCAGCGATGGCAGCCACATACTGCTAAACACTGCCAGCGCCATCGACCTGCATTACAGCGCCGAGCAACGCCAGTTGGAACTGGTACGTGGCGAGGTCAGCCTGGACAGCAACCCCAACGATACCCGCCCGTTCTACATCGACACCCGCATCGGCCCGCTGACCACCCTTAACGGCCAGTTGCTGCTGCGTGAAAACAACCAAGGCCTGCTGCTGGCAGTGCGACGTGGTGAAGTTACGCTGTTTCCCACGTCGGCCTCACCGCGTCAGGTGCATTCGGGCGAAACGGTACAGGTTGGGGCCAATGGCAGTGTCCACGCGGTGGCGCTGCACAGCGACCCTTGGGGCTGGACCGACGGCGTGCTCAGCGTGCAGCAGATGCCACTGGGCGAGTTTGTCGCAGAGCTCGCCCGCTACCGCCCGGGCCTGTTGCGCTGCGCCCCTGAGGTGGCGAACTTGAAGGTGTCAGGCACCTATCAGTTGGCCGATACCGCTCAGATCCTGCAGTTGCTCACCCGCAGCCTGCCGGTGCGTGTCGACTACAAAACGCGCTACTGGGTAAGCATTGGCGCAGCCTGAAAAGCACATCACTCCGCCACGGCGCGCATCCGGCCCGCGCGTCGGTACGATTGCCGGGCAAAACACACGAACAACCCGGCCATCAGCGCCAGCGCCATGGGCAGGCCATGCGGGGCCACATCCATCGCCGCACCACTCACCAGCGGGCCGATCAAGCTACCAACGCCCCACAACAACCCCACGCTGGCATTGGCAGTGACCAGATCCTGGCCTTTGAAACGTTGCCCGATCAGCACCAACGCCAGGGTATAAATGCCCCCCGCAACCGCGCCCAGCACCACCAGCAGCGGCCACAGCAGCCAGGTCATGTTCAGCAGCCACGGCAGGCCGATGCCAATCGACATCGCCACCAACCCGCACACCAGGTGCAGCCCGGTGCGCTCCACGCGGTCGGCCAGCCAACCCAACGGCAGCTGGAACAGCATGTCGCCGGCAAACACCACCGTCACCATCAGCGCCGCCACGCCCACGGCAAAGCCATGGCTGGTGGCGTACACCGGCAACAGCGACAGCACCACGGCATCGAAGAAGGAGAAGAACAGCACCGCCACGCACAACGCCGGTGCCACGCGGAAGAAGCCGGCCAGGCCGAAGCTCTTGTCGCCCTCTTCATGCTCGACATGGTCATTGGGTACGGTCAGCACGATGCACAGCAACGCCAGGCCATAGCAGGCGGTGACCACACCGGTGATCCACGGGCTGTTGGCGCCCAGCAGCGCGAGCATGGCCGGGCCCAGCACCTGGAAGCCGGTAAAGCTGGTGGCATAAAGGGCCATGATCTTGCCGCGATTGTGCTCAGGGCACAGCTCGTTGACCCACGACTCGCCGAGGATGATGGCGATGCCCATACCCAGCCCCAGGCCCAGGCGCAGCAGGGCCAGCAACCACATCGAGCCGAAGGCCGATTCGAGCAGGGCGATGCTGACGGTGCACAGGCTGAAACTCAGCAGGTAGATGGTGCGCCGGGTAAGGTGACGGCAGCAAGCGTCGACCAGAAACGCCGAGAGCATCATGCCCGCAGCGGGGATGGCCGAGATGATGCCGATTTCCAGGGTGCTGGCGCCGGCCTCATGCAGGCGCAACGACACCAGCGGCAGGCTGGCCCCCAGGCTGAAACCCACGACAGAAACGGCGAACAACAGGCCCGCCAGCAAACGCATGTTCATGTACCACTCCTTGCAAACCAGAAAGACGTGCAGACACAGGCGCGCACGCCGGGGCGGCGAGCGACGCAAAAGCGCAGATCAGTTCAGGCGAGGTGTGGCGAGAAGGTGAAGGCGAACAGCACGCTGCGGCGACGCTTGAGTACCGTATCGCTCGGCCACGCACGACGCAGGGCCTGGAGGGCAGGCTGGCGGGCATGTGGGAGGGACGGGTTACGGCGCATTGCTTTGGCTACTACGCAGGTGGTGGGTAAAAAGAGGCGGCACTCTAGCCACCTGAAGGAGGGTAGTCAACCGCCCTGGGGCCTCTACGAGGCCCATTCGCAGCACAAGGCTGCTCCTACAACGAGCGCGTGCTGCCTGTAGGAGCAGCCTTGTACTGCGAATGAGCTGCAAAGCAGCCCCCAGCGATTTCAGCGTTTACCTGTAGACGGCAAGAACACCGCCAATAACCCGAACAACGGCAGGAACGAGCACAGCCCGTACACATACTCGATACCGCGCAGGTCCGCCACATACCCCAGCAGCGCCGCGCCAATGCCGCCAAAGCCGAACATCAGCCCGAAGAAGATGCCGGCGATCATGCCCACGCTACCCGGCACCAGTTCCTGCGCATACACCACGATCGCGGAAAACGCCGAGGCCAGGATAAAGCCGATCACCACGCTCAGCACGGTGGTCCAGAACAGGTCGGCATATGGCAGCGCCAAGGTGAACGGCGTCACCCCCAGGATCGAGAACCAGATCACGGCCTTGCGCCCGATGCGGTCCCCGATCGGGCCGCCAAAGAACGTGCCCGCCGCCACTGCACCCAGGAACAGGAACAGGTGCAACTGCGAGCTGGCCACCGACACATCGAACTTCTCGATCAGGTAGAAGGTGAAGTAGCTGGTGAAGCTGGCCATGTAGAAGTACTTGGAGAACACCAGCAGGCCCAGCACGATCAGCGCCGCGATCACCCGATTGCGTGAAATGCCATGGGTGGCCTGCACCACCTTGCGCGCCTTGGCCTGGTTGAGGTGTTCCTTGTACCAGCCGCGCAGCATCAGGGTTACACCAAGAAAGAACAACGCGGCCAGGCCGAACCAGGCCACATGGGTCTGGCCGAACGGAATGACGATCGCCGCCGCCAGCAGTGGGCCCAGTGCGGAGCCGGTGTTGCCGCCCACCTGGAAGGTCGACTGGGCCAGGCCGAAGCGCCCGCCAGAGGCCAGGCGCGCAATACGCGAGGTTTCCGGGTGGAACGTCGACGAGCCGATGCCCACCAGCGCCGAAGCCAGCAGAATCATCGGGAAGCTGCCGACGAAGGCCAGCATCACGATCCCCACCAGCGTGCACAGGGTGCCCATCGGCAACAGATTCGGCGCTGGCCGGCGGTCAGTAAAAAAGCCGACCCAGGGTTGCAGCAGCGAAGCGGTGATCTGGAACGTCAGGGTGATCAGGCCGATCTGGGCGAAGCTCAGGTCGTAATTGGCCTTGAGCATGGGGTAGATCGCCGGCAGCACCGACTGGATCAGGTCGTTGATCAAGTGCGCCAGGGCGCAGAAGCCGATGATGCGCATTACCAGCGGCGTCGCTTGGGTCGCCGCTGCGCTGGTGGACGCCGTGGAGGCGCTACTGGTGGCCATGTGCCTGAATCTCCGTCCGCAGTTTGGGATCCGATTATCGGGAAACAAATAGATACATAGCTACCTTTTTTATCCCTCCGTCGCAACGTACTTGAAAATGGTTCTCAATATAATTAGCATCCTCGACCCATACCCCTGTCATCGTTGGGCGAAACGGCCCCTATCGTGAGCAGACTGAACCCATGAGCCCGATGCCCGCCAAGCAGCTGCAGCAGCCCGACCCACAGCAGGAAGCGCTGGAATGGTTTTCGCTGTTGCGCCAGCCCGGTTGCGACGAAACCCAGCGCCAGGCATTCGCAGCCTGGTGCCAGGTACCCGAAAACGCCCACGCCTACGCCGAGCTGGAAACGTTCTGGCAACAGCTGCAACCACCACCCGCCCGCCCTCGCCCACGGCACGTCACGGTACGCCGCAGCCACCTGGGCAAATGGCTGGCGCTGGTGTTCCTGGTCGGGTTGGGCGCCGCAACCTACCTGTACTGGCCGCTGCTGCAACGCCTGGCCAGCGAGCTGCACACCGACGTGGGCGAGCGGCGCAGCACACGCCTGGCGGATGGCACGACCCTGAACCTGGACAGCGCCAGCGCAATGAACATCGACCTGCGTGGCCGCACCCGCCAACTGCATTTGGTGCAGGGCCAGGTGTACCTGGAAGTCGTGCTCGACGGCCGGGCCATGGAAGTGGACGTGGGCAACGCACGCATCCAGGTGTTCGGCACCCGCCTGCAGGTAGCCCGCCATGCCGGTCATGATGAACTTGTCGTACTCAGTGGCAAGGCCATGGTTACCCAGGGGGGTGAACAGCGCATGGTCTCTGCAGGCGAGCGGGTCACCTTCAATGACACACGCATCGACCCGGTGCAGAAGGCTGACCTGAAAACCGCAGACAGCTGGCGCAACGGCCGTCTGAAAGCCACCGACATGCCATTGGGCCAGGTGCTGGAGCGCCTGGCCAGCTACCAAGGGCAGCGCGTGTGGATGGTGGATGAACAAATGGCCCATCGGCGCGTGAGCGGTGATTTCAACCTTGACCGCCCTGGCGAAAGCCTGCAATCCCTGGCGGCGGCCCAGCATCTGCAGCTTCAGGGCGTGCTCGGGCACTGGCTTGTGGTGCACTGAAAGCACGCCCGGCCGCTAAGTTTTTGAAAGCGTGCAAATTTTTTTTGAAATGAGTGTTGACAGAGGGTCCGTTCAAGAGAATAATGCGCGCCATCGGCTACATAGCTCAGTTGGTTAGAGCATAGCATTCATAATGCTGGGGTCCGGGGTTCAAGTCCCTGTGTAGCCACCAAACAAGACGAAGGGCTTACCGCAAGGTAAGCCCTTTTTCTTTGCCTGCGTAAAAGCTGCACGCTTTCAATTTGAGCAAGCAGCTACCCCCAACATGCAATCGCCCCTCAACGAATCCCCGTCACCGCCACTGCCAGCCCAAGCCCGATCAAAGCCAGCCCGATGACGCGGTCCACCAGCACTTGCCGGTCGATCATCGCCTTGCGCAACGCAGTACTGGAGAAAAACACTGCAACCAGGCTGAACCACAGCCAATGGGCAAAGGACATGAACGCGCCGTAGGCGAAATCCAGCGCCAGCGGGCTGCCCGGCTGCACCACCTGGGTGAAAGCGCTGATAACGAACAACATGGTCTTGGGGTTCAGGGCATTGGTCAGAAAGCCCGTGCGCAGAGCGCTCAGCACGCTGGCGGCGGGTTGACTGCCGCCCTCGAGGTGGATGGGCTGAGTGTTGGTCAGCGACTTGTAGCCCAGGTAGATCAGGTAACCCGCACCGAGCACTTTCATGACCAGGAACAGCGCCGGGCTCTGGCTGATGATCACGGCAATGCCCAGCACCGTGTACAGCACGTGCACCTGCACCCCCAACGCGATGCCGATCGCGGCGGCCAGCCCGGCCTTGCGGCCTTGTGCATAACTGCTGCGGGTGACCATGGCGAAGTCGGCGCCAGGGCTGATGACGGCGAGCAAGGTGAACAGGGCGACGGCGATGATTTCGGTCATGGTGATGGCTCTCGATAGGCGATGAAAATGCACAGGCCTGGGGATTATCGAGGGCTTATGAACCAGGAAAAATCGATTTATAGTGAGGCATATCTGATAGTTTTACTCACAGATATTTAGACCCTGCACCGGCCTCTTCGCGGGTAAACCCGCTCCCACAGGTAATGTGCTTTTCTCAGGTGTGATGAGATCCCTGTGGGAGCGGGTTCACCCGCGAAGAGGCCGGCCCAGGCAAAAAGAGATGCCATGAAACTGCCGCCGCTCAACGCCTTCCGCTACTTCGACATCGCCGCCCAGACCGAGAGCTTCGTGCGCGCCGCCGAGCATCTGCACGTCACCCACGGCGCGGTCAGCCGCCAAATACGCCTGCTTGAAGAAAGCCTTGGCGTGGCGCTGTTCGAGCGCCGTAACCGGGCCATTTTCCTCACCTCCGCCGGCCGTGCCCTGCAAGGCACCACCCAGGCGATTTTCGAACAGCTCGAAGGCGCCGTGCAGCGCTTGCAACAACAGGCCCGCGACAATGTGCTGGTGCTGTCCTGCGAGCCGACCATCGCCATGCGCTGGCTGATCCCGCGCCTGCCCCGCTTCCATGCCGACCACCCCGACCTGCAGTTGCACCTGGTGGCCGCCGGCGGGCCGCTGGACTTCGCCCGCAGCGGTGTCGACCTGGCCATCCGCCGCGACGACTTCCACTGGGACAACCAGCTGTTCAATCAAAAAATCTGCGACGAATGGATCGGCCCGGTGTGCCACCCCACCTCCCCCACCCAGCTCGACGGCCAACGCCTGCTGCACAGCACCACCCGCCCCGCTGCCTGGCCCACCTGGCTGCGCCTCAGCGGCCAGCAGGCGCGGCACAACGAACGCAGCGACTACGAACACTTCTACCTGACGATCCAGGCCGCCAGCGCCGGCCTGGGCCTGGCCATGGCCTCAGCCCTGATGGTGCGCGACGAACTCGACAGCGGGCAGTTGCAGGCACCGTTCGGCTTTGTGCGCGATGGCTCGGCTTATCACCTGCTTAGCCCACAGCCCCTGGACGACAGCGGTAAGCGCCAGCGCTTCGCAGAGTGGGTAATGGGCGAATGCCAGCGCTGCCTGGCTCACTTGGGTTTGACGCAAAACGACGACCCCGCGCTGCCATCGCCGCCCCAGGTGCGATAGCCCGCGGTATCCAGATGGATGCGCCCCGACGGGTAGCGCCCCAGGCCCATGCTCCACGCCTGGCCATGCTGCTGCCAGAAACGGCACAGCGGGTTAGGGTCGGCCCAGGCCGGCAACAGAATATCGACGGCGAAGGCGCGGGTATGGGCACTGTTGGCAGCACCGCCTGCGCACGTATTCAGACGAGGGTCGCGATAGGCCGAAACCACCTCGAACTGGCGCAGGATGCCTTGGCCGTCGAGCACCTTGATAAGCGAGAGGGTCGAGCGTACAGCCGGCCAGTTGCTGACAGGCGGCACGGCGAAGGGAGACGCGTGGCACAGCTTCCAGTCCGAGGCCGAACGCAGCAGTTGGTGGATAGGCACTACACCGTAAAGACGGGCATCCACCAGCATTTCACGGAAGGGACGGGTTTGCTGGTCGCCGGCCCACTGGGCGAACATCCACAGGTCGCGTTGGTCGGCGTGGGCAATACCCGCTATCAGCAGGCCTGCCGCCAGAAGCAGTTTTTTCATTCTTTATCCATCCCTGCATAGAGAACAAACAAAGCTACGCGGTGGATGCCGCCGACTGTGCGAGGTCAGTCCTCAAGCAGCGTGCAGGCCATCACCAGGGCATCTTCACGGCCCCCGGCAATCGGATAATAGTCGCGACGGCGGCCGATTTCGTTGAAACCGTAGCGCTCGTACAAACGATAGGCCGACTGGTTGCTGGCGCGCACTTCCAGGAAGCATTCGCGGCCATTGAGCTGGTAAGCCCGGGCCATCAGGTGCTCCAGCAGGCGCAGGCCCAGGCCGCGCCCCTGGTTTTCCGGTTTGACGGTGATATTGAGCAGGTGCGCCTCGTCGATGATCACATTGATCACCCCATGGCCAACCTGCTGCTGGCCATCGAACATCAGCCAGACTTCGTAGGACTTGAGCGCATCCTGAAAGATCCCGCGGGTCCAGGGGTGACTGAACGCGGCATATTCGATCTTAAGTACGGCTTCCAGATCCGCCTCGTTCATCGGGCGGAAACTGATCGATTCACTCATTCAACGCTCTTCCAGCGCGCCATCAGCTGGCGCATGGCTTTCCAGACGTCCGCCTTGCGCTGCGGCTCGTCCATCAACAATTCAAGGCCCGGCAGCGCCCAGGCATCGCCCAGGCCGTCCAGCTCAAGGGTTTGGTAATAGGCCTCGGCATCGGCATTGGCGGCAAAGCGCAGTGCCGGCAAGCCGATCAGCCACAGGCAGGTACTCGGGGCGTCTTCCAGGCGCGCCTGGACAAAGCCCTGGACGAAGTCGCGCGCGGCTTCGGGGCCCTGGTCCATGTTGCCGCGTACCAGCAACGGCCAGCGCACCGGTTCGCCGATGATCTGCGGGGCGTCAGGCAGGCCGGCAGCGCGCAGCATGTCCTTGAGCAGCAGGTAGGACGGGTCGCGGCTCTGGAACGGCTGGCCAGTGGTCAGTTCGACCAGCAGCAGGCAGCTGCCAGCGCGCAGCAACTGCAACGAGAAGCGCGGTGGCGGCACCGGGGCCGGGCGTGGCGGTGCGGGCTGCCCCTCGGCCTCGACGGGCTTGGCGACAGGCTTGGGCGCACTACCCGGGCGCGGGATCTCGATTTTCGGCCACTCACCGGAGCGGGCCTGGGGGCTGGCGGGCGTTTCGTTTGCAGCCGGTGCCGGCCTGACCTCGAAATCGATGTCCTCGACCGGCCCCACCGGCAGCAGCAGCTCGGGCCGCGACGGTGCGGCGAACGGCAGTTCGGCGCGCGGCAGCCAGTGCACCACTTGCATGGCGGAAAGGTAGGCGCGGCGACGGGGTTCGGTCAGCAAGGGGCGGATATCCGAGGGGCTCAAGACAGTTGGGCATTCTAACGTGTACGCCGTGGCTTTTGCAGCGCCTATCAGACCGAGCGCCGCCCGCGCGGCGCATCGCGACGCAAGGCCGCTCCCACATTTGTTTCGGGCCAGTCATGCCTGTGCCTTTGGCGCGCGTACCCTGGGTGCACGATGCGATATCGAAGGGGACAAGCAAGGGACCGCGCGCCAATGGATCAGGATTGATTGGCCCGAAACAAATGTGGGAGCGGCCTTGCGTCGCGATGCGCCGCGCGGGCGGCGCTCGATCTCCACACCACCACAAAAACAACGCCATACACCCACAAACAAAAAGGTTATCTCTCATTACAGACCAAGGGGTGAAAACCTCCCCCCCGGATGCAGTACAATCGCCCCCTTTTTCTTGGCAACGAGTCGAAGCCAATGATCGAACCCAAGCGCGTCCTGCGCGCCCTAGCCGAACACTGGGCCCTGATCGAGCCGCTGTGCGAGCGTTTCGACCAGGGCACCCTGAGCCTGGTCGAGTTGCGCCAGCATGTGGCCCGCCAGCAGCTCGAAAGCACCCCGCAGGACATCACCCAGCTACTCGACGTGTGGATCCGCCTGGACATCCTGGTCCCGGTGGCCAAGAGCCCGAACCGCTTCGAGCTCAACGCGCAGATCCACGACTTCCTCGCCTACCTGCGCCGCGAACACCGGCTGGGCCTGTGCCTGGAGATCGAAGCCTACCTGCGCCACCTCGAACGCCTCGCCGGCCATATCCAGGACGCCTTCGACAACCGCGACAGCGACGACCTGGCGCGCCAGCTGCGCCTGCTCGACATGCGCGTGCGCGATGTACTGAAAAAGCTCGATAACGACGAACAGGCACTGGTAGCCGTGGCCGAGCGGGCCAAGACCAGCAACCGCCAGATCCCGTTGCGCCAGCGTTACGCCGAAGTACTGGCCACCTGGGACGAATACGTCGAGCCGATGATCCAGCTGGTGAACGCCGACGGCGCCTTCGAACAAGGCGTGCGCAAGGTCGAGACCGTGCTGCTGAAGCTGCTGGGCGAACAGGCCCGCCTGGGCCACCTGGTCGACGACGACATGCTGCTGCGCACCCACGCACGCATCCTGGAAATGCAGACCAGCGCCCAGCTGACCCTGCGCCACGCCCGTGAACTGCTGCTGCCGCTGCGCGAAGAAGCCCGCCGTCACAACGCCGTAACCCGTGGCGCCGCGCTGGCCCTGTCGGTGATCCGGCGCAAGGGCATCGACGCCGTGCCGCAGGCGGCCATGCCGATGTTCACCCGCCCGCAGAGCACCTTCCTCGGCAGTGCCAGCCAGGTCGAGGCCTATGTGTACGCCCTGGCGCGCTTCGAGCCCAAGCCGGCGCGCTTCCCCAAGGCCCACAAGACCCAGTCCGGCGCCCTGCCCCGTGCACCACGCACGGTCAAGGAAATGGCCGAACGCTGCGAACAGGCCCTGCCGCTGCCCGACCTGATGGTCTGGCTGCTGGAGCAGGAGCCCGAAGGCGCCACCGACGAACTGCTGTACTGGTTCTCACGCCTGTCGCGGGAAAAGCGCTTCAAGCGCGAACGCCTCGACCGCCGCGAATACACCACCCAGGAACACCTGGTCAGCCTGCGCTCGTACGCCCTGACCTCCAGCCGCGAAGACGCCACCAGCGCGCCTACCGAACCCAACGCGAGCCCAGCCCATGCATCTTGATCTTTCCGAACTGTCCCAGCTCGCGCCGATCTTCCGCGAGCTGTTCAAAGGCTTCCACGTCAGCCGCCGCGATCCCGAATTGTACGCGCAGCTGTCGAACTTCCAGGACCAGTACCGCACTTTGTTCAAGGCCCTGGGCTTCGAGCTGGTGTGCGACACCCGCGGTTTCTATTACTTCGTGCCGGACATGACCGCCGCGCAGGTCAACAAGACCGCGCAGCGCCTGTCGCTGTTCACCTTCATCCTGGTCGAGCACCTGGCCGACCAGGGCCGTGACCCGATGGCCGTGCTGGACGGCGGCAGCATCGGCCGCGACGAACTCCCCTCGCTGCTGGACAAGTACCGCGACCTGTTCCTGCAGGCCGAAGTGCAGACCGTGGACGAGCTGGAAGAAAAAATCCTGCGCCGCATGACCCAGCTCGGCTTCGCCCATGAAGAAGGCGGCATCTACCGCTTCCTGCCGCCGATGCACCGCTTCCTAGATGTGTGCCTTTCGGTGCAGCAGGACCGCGACTTGGCCGCCACCCTGCACAGCGTCCTGCCGCTGCCGACCCCGGTACTGGTCGAGGAAGAAAGCCCCGAAGAACTCAACCGCACCGACGATCCGCTCGACCTCACGCCCTTCGAGGGCGAGGAAAGCGAAGAGGACGCCCTGGCCCGGGCCATCCGCGAAGAGCAACAGGAGATTGACGCATGAGCCAGGAACGCTACGGCATCCGCCGCTTTGCATTGCTCAACACCGCCGGCTACAGCCTTGGCCTGTTCCCGCTGGAACACCCGCTGTCGGTCTACGGTGCCAACAACCTGGGTAAGTCGGCGTCGATCAACGCCCTGCAGTTCCCGATCCTGGCGCGTATGTCGGACATGAGTTTCGGCAAATACAGCCTCGAGCAGTCGCGCCGTTTCTACTTCGCCAGCGACACCTCGTACATTCTCTGCGAACTGAGCCTGCCCCACGGCCCGCACGTGATCGGTGTGGTCGGCCGCGGCCCGGGCGGCGGCTTCGGCCACCAGTTCTTCGCCTACAAAGGCGAACTGGACCTGGCCCATTACCAGAAGAACGACACCTGCCTGCGCCAGAAAGAGCTGTTCACCAACCTGGAGCGGCTGGGCATCAAAGCCTACGAGCTGAAGCCGGACGAACTGCGCCGCCTGCTGGTTGGCGGCCACACCTCGGTGCCACTGGACCTGACCATGATCCCGCTGCGCTCCACCAGCGAGCAAAGCCTGAAAACCTTCCGCGCGCTGTTCATCAACCTGCTGCACATGCGCGAAATCACCGCGGCCAAGCTCAAGCAGCTGTTCCTGGACGCCTTCGAGCACAGCCTGCGTTCGGGCAGCGTCGACTACATCGCCGCGTGCGAGGAAGCCTTCCGCGACGTGCGCCGCATGGAGCAGGACTACAACGCCCTGGTCGCCGCCGGCCCGCTGGTCGAGGCCCTGGCCGGTGGTGTAGCCCAGCGCGACATCCTGCGCGGCAAGCTGCACCGCATTTCGCCGGTGCTCGATACCCTGCTGGGCACCTGGCAGGAATACGCCATGGCGCGCAAGGAAGAGCTGGTCATCCAGTCCGAGCACTATCGCGGCGAGCAGGACCGCCTGCAGAACGACCAGCGCGGTGGCACTCAGGAGCTGATGCGCCTGGAGCGTGAAATCACCGGTATCCAGCGCTGGCTGGGCGAGCTGTCGGTGCTCAAGCACCGCTTTGCCCTGGTCGATGACGTCAAGGTACTGGAGCAGCAACTGCTGGCAGCCAAGGATGCCCACGACGAACTGGCCGGCGCCCTGGCGCAGTCGCGCCAGTTCAGTGCCGAAGACCTGGACGAGCGCGTACGCGACCTGGAAAAACGCCTGAAGCAGGTCAAGCAGCAGCTGGACCACGCTGACAACAACAGCTACGCCCGCCTGCGCGAAGAGTTCTCGCAGCAGGACGTCGACCGCCTGATGCGCCTGTTCAACGGTGCACTGTTCAGCCTGCCGCTGGGCGACCGTGGCATCGAGCTGGACGACAGCGCCCTGTGGGTAAAATCGCTGGAAGCGGTGCTGGACGGTTTCAAGGGCGAGCGTTTCGAAGCCCCGGGCCTGTCCATCGACCTCACCCACATCGACCCACCGGCGCTGCAGGCCCTGGCCGACCGCGCCGCCCTGCGCGACCAGAAAGAACGCCTGGAAAAAGAGCTGAAGCAGCTCAAGACCCAGCAGGCTGTAACCGCCGACCGCACCGCCTCCAAGGCGCAGACCGAAACCCTGTACCAGCAAGTGCTGGACGCGCAGAAGGCGCTGGAAGACTTCCGCCGCAGCGAAACCCTGGCCGCCGAAGAGCCCGAGAAGCTGGAACAGCTGTCGCAACTGGAAGCCGCCCAGGACGAACTCAAACGCTCCAGTGATGCCTTCACCGAGCGCGTCCAGCAGCTGTCGGCCAAGCTGCAGCTGGTGGGCCGCCAGATCGGCGACCTCGAATCCAAGCAGCGCACCCTGGAAGACGCCCTGCGCCGCCGCCAGCTGCTGCCGGCCGACCTGCCTTACGGCACCCCGTTCATGGAAGCCATCGACGACTCGATGGACAACCTGCTGCCCCTGCTCAACGACTATCAAGACAGCTGGCAGGGCCTGCAACGGGTAGATAACCAGATCGAGGCGCTGTACGCCCAGGTGCGCCTGAAAGGCGTGGCCAAGTTCGACAGCGAAGACGACATGGAGCGCCGCCTGCAGCTGCTGGTGAACGCCTATGCGCACCGTACCGAAGAAGCCCTGACCCTGGCCAAGGCACGCCGCGCCGCGGTCACCGACATCGCCCGGACCCTGCGCAACATCCGCAGTGACTACGACAGCCTCGAGCACCAGCTTGCCCTGTTCAACCGCGAGATCAACAAGCGCCAGGTTTCCAACCTGGAGAGCTTCCGCGTGGTGCTGGCGCCGAACAAGGAAGCGCTCAAGCACATCGACCAGATCATCCACAGCGCCGGCCAGTACGAAGAAGGCGAAACCCTGTCGGTGTTCGACCTGACCCAGAGCGCCGAACAGGACAACAAGAACGAAGAGGCCAAGGAGTACCTGGCGCGCCTGGTGGCGGCCAACCACAACCAGCTGGGCCTGAAAGACCTGTTCGAGCTGGCGTTCGAGATCACCAAGGTCAACGGCCAGCCGATCATCCACGCCGACATCGACGGCGCTGCGTCCAACGGCACCACCATGACCATCAAGGCGCTGACCAACATGTACTTGTTGCTGCACCTGATGGACCGCGACCTGGCCGGGCGCATTCGCCTGCCGTACTACCTGGACGAAGCAGCGGACATCGACGAACGCAACCAGGCCGCACTGCTTGAGACCAGTTTGCAGCTGGGCTTCGTACCGATTCTGGCGAGTGTGAAGCCACAGGTATCGGCGCACGTGGCGATCGACCTGGAAGGCGGCAGCGGGCCGAACGGCATCTACATCGACGAGGCGGACTGGAAGTTCATCAGCCGGCTGGATGAGGTGAAGGCGGTTGTGCGCGAGGATAAGGCCGAGGAACTGGCCTGACATTTGTGTATGGGGCCGCGTTGCGGCCCAATCGCCGGCAAGCCAGCTCCCACAAGTACCGCACAAGGCTCAAGGTCTGCGCAGTACCTGTGGGAGCTGGCTTGCCGGCGGTTGGAGGCCGTAGGCCTCCCGCGATTCAACGGGCTATCAATGAGCCCAAGGCAGGATCGGGATCGCGGTCACTGCGTTCTGCGGGCTGCCTTCGATCATGCGGTCGCTGTACACCAGGTACACCAGCGTATTGCGCTTCTTGTCCAGGAAGCGCACCACCTGCATGGTCTTGAACACCAGCGAGGTGCGTTCCTTGAACACTTCCTCGCCGTCTTTCAACTCACCCTTGAAGTTGATCGGCCCGACCTGACGGCAGGCAATCGACGCCTCCGCACGGTCCTCCGCCAGCCCCAGGCCACCCTTCATGCCGCCAGTCTTGGCCCGCGACAGGTAGCAGGTCACGCCCTCCACCTTGGGGTCGTCAAACGCTTCGACCACGATGCGGTCGTTCGGCCCCAGGAACTTGAAGACAGTGGACACCTGGCCGACTTCCTCGGCCCCGGCCAGCATTGGCAGCGCCAGCGCCACCACGGCAATCACTCGCTTGAACAGGCTCATACCAGCACCAGATTGTCACGGTGTACCAGCTCGGGCTCAGCGCTATAGCCGAGGATCGACTCGATACCATCGGACGACTGACCGATGATCTTCTGCGCCTCCAGGGCGCTGTAGTTGGCCAACCCGCGGGCCACTTCAACACCGTCCGGGCCAACGCACACCACCATCTCGCCACGGCGGAAGCTGCCCTGCACGGTCTTCACGCCAACCGGCAACAGGCTCTTGTTGGCCTGGCGCAGCGCCTGCACGGCACCGGCATCCAGCACCAGGGTGCCACGGGTTTGCAGGTGGCCAGCCAACCACTGCTTGCGCGCGGCCAGCATGCCGCGCTCTGGCGACAGCAAGGTGCCCAGGCGCTCACCTGCCTTGAGGCGGTCCAGCACGCGCTCGATACGGCCACCGATGATGATGGTGTGGGCACCGGAACGGGCGGCCAGGCGCGCGGCACGCAGCTTGGTCTGCATGCCGCCACGGCCCAGGGCACCACCGGTACCGCCGGCCACGGCATCCAGCGTCGGGTCGTCGGCACGGGCTTCGTAGATCAGCTGGGCTTCGGGGTTGTTGCGCGGGTCGGCGTCGAACATGCCATCGCGGTCGGTGAGGATCACCAGCAGGTCGGCCTCGACCAGGTTGGCCACCAACGCCGCGAGGGTGTCGTTGTCGCCGAAGCGGATTTCGTCGGTGACCACGGTGTCGTTTTCGTTGATCACCGGCACCACGCCCAGGTCGACCAAGGTGCGCAGGGTGCTGCGGGCGTTCAAGTAACGCTTGCGGTCGGACAGGTCGTCATGGGTCAGCAGGATTTGCGCGGTGTGCTTGCCGTGTTCGCCGAAGCTCGACTCCCAGGCCTGCACCAGGCGCATCTGGCCGAGCGCGGCAGCGGCCTGCAGCTCGTTCATCGCGCTCGGTCGCGAAGTCCAACCCAGCTGGCTCATGCCGGCAGCCACGGCCCCGGAGGAGACCAGTACCAACTCCACGCCTGCCTCACGCAGCGCGACCATCTGCTCGACCCAAACGGCCATGGCACCGCGGTCGAGGCCCTTGCCATCGGCGGTCAGCAGAGCACTGCCAATCTTCACGACCCAGCGCTTGGCGCCCGTCACCTTGCTTCGCATCTTCTTCCAACCTATGTCGAATCTGTAGATACCGTGGATACAAAAACGCCGCTCCAGAGAGCGGCGTTTAGTGTACTGCAACCGGTCAGTCGCGCACGTAAATGATTTCCGGACCGTCTTCGTCGTCCTCGAAATCATCATCCCAAGCGTCATCGTCACCGATGTCGTGCACGCTCTTGACGCCAGTACGGCGCAGGGTACGCGCGTCGTCCAGGGCCTGCAGCTGGGCACGGGCTTCGTCTTCGATGCGCTGGTCGAGGTCGGCCAGCTCGGCGGCGTAGGCCGGGTCGTTGGCCAGGCGGTCGGCGCGGTCTTCGAGGTAGCGCATCAGGTCGTGGCTGAGCTTGTCGGTACCCTGCTTGGAGATCGCCGAGATCACGTAGACCGGGCCTTCCCACTCCAGGCGATCGATCACCTCCTGAACACGCTCATCGCGCTCGTCGTCCATGACCATGTCCGACTTGTTCAGTACCAGCCAACGCTCACGCTCGGCCAGCGACGGGCTGAAGCGGGTCAGCTCGTTGACGATCACTTCGGCAGCATCGGCCGGGCTGCTTTCGTCCAGCGGCGCAATGTCCACCAGGTGCAGCAGCACGCGGGTGCGCGCCAGGTGCTTGAGGAAGCGGATACCCAGGCCGGCACCGTCGGAAGCGCCTTCGATCAGGCCGGGGATGTCGGCGATGACGAAGCTCTTCCAGCGGTCGACGCTGACCACGCCCAGGTTTGGCACCAGGGTGGTGAACGGGTAGTCGGCCACTTTCGGCTTGGCGGCCGAGACCGAGCGGATGAAGGTACTCTTGCCGGCGTTCGGCAGGCCCAGCAGGCCAACGTCAGCCAACACCTTCATTTCCATCTTCAGGTCGCGCTGGTCACCGGGCTTGCCTGGCGTGGTCTGGCGCGGTGCACGGTTGGTGCTGGACTTGAAACGGGTGTTGCCCAGGCCGTGCCAGCCGCCTTGGGCGACCATCAGCTTCTGGCCAGGGGTGACCAGGTCACCGATCACTTCCTGAGTGGAAGCGTCAATCACGGTAGTGCCGACCGGCACGCGCAGGAACAGGTCTTCACCCTTCTTGCCGGTGCAGTCGGTGCTGCCGCCATTGGAGCCGCGCTGGGCTTCGTGGTGACGGGTGTAGCGGTAGTCGACCAGGGTGTTCAGGTTTTCGTCGGCGACCATGTACACCGAGCCGCCGTCACCGCCGTCACCGCCGTTAGGGCCACCGTTCTCGATGAACTTCTCGCGACGGAAGCTCATGCAACCGTTGCCGCCGTCACCGGCTTTGACCCGAATCGATACTTCGTCAACAAACTTCATTAAAACCGCCTCTCGTCGGTAGACGAGTTGAATGAATCAAAAACATGAGGCTCTTGCAAAAATGAGCGCGGCGGCCCCGTACGACCGTAGAAACCAACGCCGGCAACCCAGACAAACAGCTTTGCAAGAGGCTCACCACAAACGAAAAAGCCCCGTCGCATGACGGGGCTTCTGGAGCGACGTCGCGATTAAGCGGCGACGATGCTCACGTAACGGCGCATGAACTCGCCTTTCTTCTCGAACTTGATCACGCCTTCGATCTTGGCGAACAAGGTGTGGTCCTTGCCCATGCCAACGCCGTAGCCAGCGTGGAATTCAGTGCCGCGCTGACGGACGATGATGTTGCCTGGCTTGATAACCTGGCCGCCATACATCTTCACGCCAAGGCGTTTAGATTCTGAGTCGCGACCGTTACGAGTACTACCACCAGCCTTCTTGTGAGCCATGGTTCAATTCTCCAAATAAATTCAGGGGATCTAGGGGATTAAGCCTGGATGCCGGTGATTTTGATCTCGGTGAACCACTGGCGGTGGCCCATACGCTTCATGTGGTGCTTACGACGACGGAACTTGATGATGCGAACCTTGTCGTGGCGGCCTTGCGAAACGACTTCGGCCACTACTTTAGCGCCAGCAACAACTGGAGCACCGATGGTGACTTCTTCACCGTTGGCGACCAGCAGAACGCGATCGAAAGTCACGGATTCGCCAGTGGCGACTTCCAGTTTTTCGATCTTGAGGAATTCACCTTCAGCGACTTTGTACTGCTTGCCGCCGGTAACGATTACTGCGTAAGACATGGTATTTCTCCGATAATCCTGCTCACCCAGCGCTTTATATGATGAGTATTGGCTGGCATGGCTGCACAAGGCTGGAACGGCCCGGCGCAATTGCGTAAGGCAGGTGCTGCCCAGGAAGTTAGGGTGCGCGATTGTACGCAACCCTGGTTTTGCTTGCAAGTGCCGCCCCCGGCCCGCTGGCACCGCGCCTTGACACACCGGTACCCGCGACCTAGCATGCCGCGCAACCTCACTGGAGCAGCCGATGCAACCCCAAACCTTCTACCGCGCGGTGGCTGATGATTTCAGCGCCGTCGACGAGATCATCAAGAAGCAGCTGACCTCGCGCGTGCCGCTGGTATCGAAGATCGGCGACTATATCACGTCGGCCGGTGGCAAGCGCCTGCGTCCCCTGCTGGTACTGCTGTGTGGCAAGGCCCTGGGCCGCGAAGGCGACGACCTGCGCCTGCTGGCTGCCACCATCGAATTCCTGCACACCGCCACCCTGCTGCACGACGACGTGGTCGACATGTCCGGCATGCGCCGTGGTCGCTCCACCGCCAACGCCCTGTGGGGCAACGCGCCGAGCGTGCTGGTGGGCGACTTCCTTTATTCGCGCTCGTTCGAAATGATGGTCGAACTGGGTTCGATGCCGGTCATGCAGATCCTGTCCAAGGCCACCCGTGTGATTGCCGAAGGTGAAGTGCTGCAGTTGTCGCGGGTACGCGATGCCAGCACCACCGAGGAAATCTACATGGAGGTGATCCGCGGCAAGACCGCGATGCTGTTCGAAGCCTCGACCCACAGCGCCGCCGCGCTGGCCGAAGCCACCGACGAGCAGCGCGAAGCCCTGCGCACCTTCGGTGACCACCTGGGCGTGGCCTTCCAGCTCGTCGACGACCTGCTGGACTACAAGGGCGACTCGCAAACCCTGGGCAAGAACGTCGGTGACGACCTGGCCGAGGGCAAGCCTACCCTGCCGCTGATCTACACCATGCGCGAAGGCACTGCCGAGCAGGCTGCGCTGGTACGCCAGGCGATCCAGAAGGGCGGCCTTGAGGATCTGGAACAGATCCGCGTGGCGGTCGAAGCGTCGGGCGCGCTGAAGTACACCGCAGAGCTGGCGCGCGACTATGTGAAGCGCGCCATTGCATGCCTCGAAGTGCTGCCTGCCAGTGAGTACCGGGATGCCCTGGTTGAGCTGAGCGAGTTTGCGGTCGCGCGAACGCACTGACAGAACGAGTCGCCTTCATTCGCGGGCAAGCCCGCTCCTACAGGATTGCGTCGCCTGTAGGAGCGGGCTTGCCCGCGATGCGTTTTGTCCGGACATAATCACTTCTGGGAAAATACCTTTTACAATGTGGGTTTTTAACCGCCCGTCTGTTTGTTTGAGGAACCGAAGTGAGCACTCTGCCAGCCTGCCCAAAATGCAATTCCGAGTACACCTATGAGGATGGCACTCAGCTGATCTGCCCTGAATGCGCCCACGAGTGGTCTGCCAGTGGCGACGCCGAAGCGGCCAGCGACGAGGCGGTGAAGAAGGACTCGGTTGGCAATATCCTGCAGGACGGCGACACCGTCACCGTGATCAAGGACCTCAAGGTCAAGGGTTCGTCCCTGGTGGTCAAGGTCGGCACCAAGGTCAAGAACATCCGCCTGTGCGACGGCGACCACGATATCGACTGCAAGATCGACGGCATCGGCGCCATGAAGCTGAAGTCCGAGTTCGTTCGCAAAGTCTGATTACACAAAAAAAAGCCAATTGGCGCTTGCTATTCTGATAATAAGAATTATTCTCATTGGGACTGGTATCCAAGGAGAATAGCCATGACTTATCTGATTGACGCTTGGCTTGACCGCCCTCACCCCTACCTGCGCATTCTTCATCGCGAAACCGGCGAAGTGTGCGCGGTGCTTGAAGAAGAAGCGCTCGACGAACTGCGTGACCAAGGCGACCTGGACATGAGCGGGCTGAATTCGAGTGAACCGGGGGTGCTCAAGGAACTGGTGCGCAACCTGTTTCTGTTCTGCTATGCGCGGGCATTGCGCCCGATGGGAACAGACTGGAACTGAGGGCCCTGGCGAGGGCTTCGCCCTCGATCGCGGCGCAAGGCCGCTCCTACAGGGAACGCATCCCGCAGAGGGATCGCATATTCCTGCAGGAGCGGCCTTGTGCCGCGAATGGGCCGCAACGCGGCCCAAGCGGTATTACAGAACGTCGAGCAGCTCGACGTCGAACACCAGCACGCTGTGCGGCGGGATGCTGCCAACGCCTTGGGCGCCGTAGGCCAGCTCGCTCGGCACGTACAGGCGCCATTTGCTGCCGGCATTCATCAGCTGCAGGGCTTCGGTCCAGCCAGCAATCACGCCACCAACCGGGAATTCAGCCGGCTGGCCACGCTCGTAGGAGCTGTCGAACACGGTGCCGTCGATCAGGGTGCCGTGGTAGTGCGTACGCACGTTGTCTTCGCGAGTCGGCTTGGCGCCTTCACCTGCGGTCAGTACTTCGAACTGCAGGCCCGAAGCCAGGGTGGTGATGCCATCACGCTTGGCGTTTTCAGCAAGGAATTCCTTGCCAGCGCCAGCAGCGGCTTCAGCCTTGGCAGCCGCTTCGGCTTGCATGATGTCGCGGATCACTTTGAAGCTGGCCGACAGGTCGGCTTCGCTGACGCGGCTGTCGGCGCCGTTGAAGGCGTCGGTCAGGCCGGCCAGGATGGCTTCCAGGCTAACACCTGGTGGCGGGTTGTCGCGCAGCTGGCCGCCCAGCTGACGGCCGATACCGTAGCTTACGCGCGTTTCGTCGGTAGACAGATTGAGTTCGGACATTGTCGTGCTCCACTGCAGGGCGCAGTGCAGCCGCGCCCTTGATGAAAAGGGCGAGCAGCCTAGCACACTGATGAGCTGCGAGCAGCTACCAGGCCGAACGCTGGGAAATCGGCACCTTAAGGTCTTCTTCGGGGTGCGAACCCATGCCGCACATTTCATCCTGCACCGACCAGTGCACCAGGTTCATCGAGACCATGGGGATGGTTTGCAGCAACTTGCGGGCATCCTCCACCGAGTGCACGCGCAAGCGCTCGCCACGGGTGTCAGACAGCGGGTGGGCGCGGCCTTTGAGCCGGGCTTCAATGAGGTAATCGCCGCCTTCGATGGCGATCAGGTTCACTTCGTCGACATGGCCAGCCCTGGCCTCGAGATTGAGCTGATGCAGGTTCATGTAAGCACCTCGCGATGAGAACCACGCATGAGTGCTCATTTTTCGTACAGGCGAGCCTAAAGCACAAGCCAGAAACGACACCGCCCGTCCGTTTTGCAACAGACGGGCGGTGCAGGCAACAACCGGGCTCAGTGCTTGGTCAGCTTGTCCAGGTAGCCCATGCAGAACGCCGAAACCACAAAGGTCATGTGGATGATCACGTACCACATCAGGTAGTCGGTGGAGATGTTCTGCGCATCCATGAACACCCGCAGCAGGTGAATGGACGAAATCGCCACGATCGACGCAGCCACCTTCATCTTCAGCGACGAGGAGTCCATCTTGCCCAGCCAGTTGAGCTTTTCCTTGCTGTCGTCGATGTCCAGTTGCGAGACGAAGTTCTCGTAGCCGGAGATCATCACCATCACCAGCAGGCCACCCACCAGCGACATGTCGATCAGCGAGAGGATCACCAGGATCAGGTCAGCTTCGCTCAGGGCAAAGACGTTGGGCAGGACGTGGACCACTTCCTGGAAGAATTTCAGCGCCAGGGCCAGCAGGCCGAGGGACAGGCCGAAGTAGATGGGGGCGAGCAGCCAGCGCGAGGCATACATCGCGTTTTCGAGAATACGTTCCATGGAGGGTTTGGGACTCGTCAGGTGACTAAAAAAACGACAGCGAGTATAGCCAGCCACCTGTTACAGCAAAAGCCCGGTGAATGGGGGCTGCTTTGCAGCCCATTCGCAGCACAAGGCTGCTCCTACAACCGACCGCGATCTCCTGTAGGAGCAGCCTTGTGCTGCGAATGGGCCGCAAAGCGGCCCCCGGCATCAATCAGGTCTCAGGATGAAACTGATAATCCCCCAGATTCCGGCACCGCTCGCCATTGATCCGCCGCAACTGGGCCTGCAGGTGCAAGCACCAGATCTGCGGGTCTTCGGATACCTGGTAGCCATGCAAGGTCAGGCTGTCGACAATGGCGTTAAGCACCGATTCGGCCACCAACGGCCCATGAAACGGCCCTTGGGCCTTGATCGCGGAAGGTTGCTCACCGGCCATGCCGGCGGCGAACAGCAGCGTCCACATGCCGTTATCCCCGGCCAGTGGGCGAATGCTGCATTCGATGCGGGTCACCAGGCCCAGGCACTGGCGTGTGAGGCTGAGGTTGCGCATGGCCGCGTCCCCTCCAATAAGCCTTGTTCAGCCTGAACACCAGGCTGTTTCCATCCTGAACGCTGATGCTGTCCTTAAGTTCCAGCATAGAATAACAGCACAGAAAGATGGAAAACCGGCGCTGAACGGTAGCACATCGCCGCCAGCGCCGGTTTATTGACTCAGGCCGGTTTAGCCTGGGCAATCACCTCTTCCAGGCGTTCTTTTTCTGCCTTCTCGATGTCTTCCTCGCTGATCATTTCGGCGATTTCACGCAGGCGCTCCACCACCCGGGCGTTGACGCTGCCCTCGGTAAACAGGCCCTGGTCATCAAGCACCCCGGCCTCCTCGCCCACCAGCAGGCTCAGCGCCTCATCGGCCTGGCTGACCGCGTAAACGTGGAACATGCCGTTCTCCACAGCCTGCAGCACGCGCTCGTCGAGCATCAGCGTGGCGACATTGGCACGCGGAATGATCACCCCCTGCTCGCCGGTCAGGCCACGCGCCTCGCACAGGCGGAAGAAGCCCTCGATCTTCTCGTTGACCCCACCCACGGCCTGCACCTCACCAAACTGGTTGATGGAACCGGTGATGGCAAAGCACTGCTTGAGCGGCGTGCGCGACAAGGCCGAGATCAGCGTACAGGCTTCGCCCAGCGAGGCGCTGTCACCGTCCACATAGCCGTAGGACTGCTCCAGGGCGATACTCGCGGAAATCGCCAGCGGGAACTCCTGGGCATAGCGGCTGCCCAGGTATCCGGTGAGGATCATCACACCCTTGGAGTGGATCGGCTGGCCAAGGTTGACCTCGCGCTCGATGTCGACAATGCCGCTGCCGCCCGGGTACACCGTGGCAGAGATACGCGCCGGCATACCGAACGCCGAGTCGCCCACTTCCAGCACGGTCAGGCCGTTGCACTTGCCGATGGCCGCCCCTTCGGTATCGATCAGGATGATGCCGGCCAGCATGTCGTCCAGCACCCGCTGCGAAACACGCCCGGTGCGGGTGGCCTTGGCCTTGAGCGCACGTTCGATGTGCCCAGCGTCGGTCATTTCGTCACTGGCCAGCTGACGGATGAAATCGGCTTCGCTGACCAGCTGGAACAGGTCGCCGATACGCGCCGACAGGCGTGACTGGTTCTCTGCCAGGCGGGCGCTGTAGGTGGCCAGGCGTGCTACCGCGTCACTGGTCAGCGGCGCCATGCCCTCTTCGTTGGTACGGGTACGCAACAGCTGGGCGAACTGCTCCAGGTTCTCGTCGACCATGGGCATGTCTTCGTCGAAGTCCACCAGCACGCGGAACATCTCCTGGAAGTCCGGGTCGTGGTCCTGCAATGCGTAGTACAGCTGGCGCGAGCCGATAATCACCAGCTTCACGTTCAGCGGAATCATCTGCGGCTGAAGGCTGACGCTGGCCACACGGCCGAGTTCACCGATGGGTGACTCCATCTTCAGCTTGCGCGACTGCAGCGCACGCTTGAGCGCATCCCACACGAACGGCTCGCCGAGCATTTTCTCGGCTTCAAGAATCAGGAAGCCGCCGTTGGCACGGTGCAACGCGCCTGGGCGCAGCTGGCGGTACGAGGTGTACAGCGCGCCCTGGTCGGTGCTGTATTCGATGCGGCCGAACAGGTTGTCGTAAGTCGGGTGCGGCTCAAACACCACTGGCGCGCCACCGGCGGCATGGTGGCCGACCACCAGGCTTGGGGCGTACTGCTCTTCCAGCAGCTTGCGCGCGGCGGCGTCGGTCTTGCTGTCGTCGACCAGTTGCTCGACCACGGTGCGCAGCAGGTTGAGTTGCACCGACTGCAGGTAGGCGCACACCGCGGCGTTCTCGGCGTACTTTTCCGACAGCGGTGCCAGCAACGGCTGCAAGGCCAGGGTGATGGTTTCTTCGTTGAGCTGGCGCAGCTGGTTGTTCGACTCGCGCTTCCACTGCGGCAGGCTGGCCAGCTCTTCGTTCAGCTGTTCCTCGAGCGAGGCAATGTCTTCGTGGAACTGCTCGCGCACCGCTTCCGGCAACTGGGCGAACTCGGCTTCGTCCAGCGCCTTGCCGTCAGCCATCGGGGTGAAGGCGACGTTGCTGGCGTCGCGGTACAAGGCCACGTCCTTTTCCAGCGAGGCCCGCTCGATCACATCCAGGGCGCGGTCATAGCGCTGGTTGAAGGCACGGTCGATGGCGCCTTTCTTCTGTTGGTACGACGGGTGCTCGAACACTGCCGGGAAGGTGGACAGCAGGTTGTCGATCAATCCGCCCATGTCGCTGATGAACTCGGCGGCGCTGCCAGACGGCAGCTCCAGGGCGCGGGGCTCGCGGGTGTCATCGAAGTGGTTGACGTAGACCCAGTCGGCCGGGGTCTGCTGGCGCTTGCCCTCAGCCTTGAGGTAGCGCTTGACGAACGAGAAGCGCCCGGTGCCGGGCTCGCCCATCACGTATACGTTGTAACCGGGGCGGGGCATGGCCACGCCGAACTGCAGGGCCTCGACAGCACGTTCCTGGCCCAGGACTCCGCGAAACGGCTCCAGATCGTCGGTATGGGTAAAGGCAAACTGCTCGGGGGAGAAACGCCGGGTCAGGGCTTCAGGCGCGAGACGCAGGCGCGCAGCGACAGGATCGGGCATTGGGTTTCCTTACTTCGGCGGGGCAGATGAGCAGCATTCTGGCGCTGCCTCAGCGCGCCTTGCAAGGCTCTACGGGACTTTATATCGCGGCAGCTCGCAGCCCGTGCAGGTCATGTAACAGCAAATTTTTCGCAATCAACAACGCAACCTTTAGATCGTGCCTAAACTCCAAGCTGCGCGGGTGGGTGAAAAGCTTTCCCGACCTGGCAACCGAGTTGCCAGAAACCCTGACCCTTGGTTAAGACAAAGAGAACAAATGCTATGAAACGGATTCTTCTGGGTACTCTGTTCACCGTGGTCTCGCTCAACGCCATGGCCGAAGCGCCTGGCGGCCCGAACTGCGGCTGGGGCAACATGCTGTTCGAAGGCCAGCGCGGCACTCCGGCACACTTCCTGGCTTCAACCACCAACGGCACTTCCGGTAACGCCACCTTCGGCATGACCTCCGGCACCAACGGCTGCTCGACCAAGGCTTCGCTGACCTACGGCGGCAAGTCCTGGTTTGCCATGAACGGCATGATGAACGAGCTGTCCGAAGACATGGCCATGGGCCAGGGCGAAGCACTGACCACCTATGCTGTAGTGCTTGGCGTGGCCCCGGAAGACCGCGTCTACTTCAACTCGGTTACCCACCAGCACTTCAACCAGATCTTCAGCAGCGCCGATGTCACTGCCGAAACTGTCCACACCAACACCTTGGCCGTTCTGAAGAGCGACCCACGCCTGGCCAAATACGCTTCCGAGGCCTAAGCACTGCTGTTCCCGCCCCCCCACGGGGGCGGGTTTCGCCTTTTTCGGCATCGTGAAGAAGTAGTTGCCTGATATGCTCAAACGCCTCGCTTCCCTGGCGCTGTGTGCCTGCGCCCCTGTTCATGCCGCGCCCGTGCTGGATCAAGGCCGTCTCCAGCAACTGGCAAATACCCCTTACTGGCTCGCCATTGGTCACTACGAAACCGCCAAGCTTGGTGGCTGGCGCAGCTATGTGGACGATGACGCCTTCTTCCTCGCCGAGGACGGTGCGCACCACCCCGACCAAGAGCTGCAAGCCACGGTCAAAGCGCTGTATGCCCCGGCCAGCCTCGGCGACAAGCACGCCCAATGCGTATTCCCCGCCCGCACCCGCTGGCTGCGCGAACAGCTTGACCTGCAAGGCTTGCCGCAACCGGACTGCCAGGAGTTCAAGACCTGGTACAAGTCGATCGACCCGCACAGCGCCGCGTTGATCTTTCCGGCGGCCTACCTGAACAGCCCGTCGTCGATGTTCGGCCACACCCTGCTGCGCATCGACCAGTCCAGCACCCGCAGCGACGACACCACGCTGCTGAGCTACGCGATCAACTTCGGCGCCTACATCGAAGGCAGCGACAACAGCATCCTGTACGCCTGGAAGGGCCTGATGGGCGGCTACCCAGGGCTGTTCGCGCTGATGCCCTACCAGGAAAAACTGTCCGAATACCGCAGCCTGGAAAACCGCGACCTGTGGGAATACCAGCTGGACCTCACCCCCGAAGAAACCGGGCGCATGGTCGAGCATGTGTGGGAACTCAAGCAGATCCAGTTCGACTACTTCTTCTTCGACGAAAACTGCTCGTATCGCCTGCTGGAGCTGCTGCAAGTGGCCCGGCCGAGCCTGGACCTGACCTCGCAGTTCCCGCTGACCGCCATCCCGACCGATACGGTCAAGGCCGTAAAACAGTCCGGCCTGGTCGCCAGCGAGGTGTACCGCCCTTCCCGCGAACGTGAATTGCTGGCCCGGGCGGAGCCGCTTGACCACAACGAAAAGCGTCAGGTGCTGGCCGTGAGTGCCAACACCGCACAACTGCAAAGCACCGAATTCAAGGCCCTGCCCCGGGAACGCCAGGCGTTGGTACAAGACGCCGCCTATCGCCTGGAGCGCTACCGGGCCAATGGCCAGGAACGCGACCCCGGGCAGGCGAAACGCAGCTTCGAGCTGCTGCGGGCGATCAACAGCAACCCGCCGCCGCCCTTGCAGATCGAGCGCCCCGGCCTGCCCGAGGATGGCCATGACTCACGCACCTGGCAACTGGGCGTGGGCACCCGTGAAGACCGCGCCTACGCCGAGTACGGCCTGCGCATGGCCTACCACGACCTGAACGACAATGCCTACGGCTTCCCGCTGGGGGCACAAATCGAGATCCTGCAGCTGAAGGTGCGCCAGTACGAGGGTAATGACTGGCAGGTGCAGCGCCTGGACCTGGCCACCATTCGCTCGCTGACACCCCGTAACGAGCTGCTCAAACCCTGGTCGTGGCAGGTGGCCGGCGGCCTGGAGCGGGTGCCGGGCAAGCATGATGACGAGGTGCTGGTAAGCCACGTGAACGGCGGCGCCGGTGGCACCTGGCAACTGGCCGACGGGTTGCTGGGTTTTGCCCTGGGCACGGTGCGGGTCGAGCATCACAACGACTTCGCCCAGTTCATCGCCCCGGCGGCAGGGTTCAATGGCGGCCTGCTGTGGCGCAACGGCTTGGGCAACATGACGCTGGAGGCCAAGGGTGATTACTTCACCAACGGCGAAGTGCGGCGCAGCGTGAGCCTGAACCAGCAGTGGGAGCTCAGCCAGAACCTGGGGCTGCGGTTGAGTGCCTCGCGCGAGTTCAGCCACCTGGCTACCGCACAGAACGAGGTAATGCTCGAATTGAAGTGGTACCACTACTGAGCGATCCAATCGACTCTTTGACACTGTTTTGACAGCTCCTCGACAAATGGCCGCCTAGACTTTCCACTATCTACGGGAGGGTCTGGTGGTCATGTCGCGGTACTGGTTCGGCGTGTGCATTGCGTTGTTGCTGTCAGGTTGCGAAACCACTCACGAGCAGATGCTCAACCATGGTTATCCCCCTGCCTATGCCGATGGCTTTGAGGATGGCTGCAGCAGCGGCCGGCAGGCGGCCGGGCTGATGGTGGGCGGCTTCAGCAAGAACGTGCCGCGCTACCTGCACGAGCGCCAGTACGAAACCGGCTGGGACGACGGCTTCCGCCAGTGCCACGCCATGCAGAACAGTGAAGAACAGCGCGAGTACCACGAACGCTTCTGGGACCAGCGCGACCGCGATTGGGAACAGGAAAAGGACCGTGGCGCCGCCAAGGCTTATCGCCACAACTGAGTCGCAAACGGACATTCCTTGAAACCGGCGGCCTGACATGATGGTCTCCTGCACATAGGAGGCCCTACATGAGCCGAGCATTCGTCAACGAAGACCAGGCTGCCGCCCAGGCCGACCAGCCGGTCGAGCGTCGTGTCAGCGAACAACCCAACTACCTCACCGCCAACGGCCTGCGCCAGCTCCAGGCCCGCGTGGCCGAGCTGAATGCCTTGCGCAGCGAACTGCAGGCGCAGGGCGAACGTGGCGACAAGCAGCGGCTGGCCGATACCGAGCGGGACCTGCGTTACTTCAGTGCGCGAGTGCAGAGTGCCCAGGTGGTGCCCGCAGCCACCTCACACAGCAAGGTGCAGATTGGTAGCCGGGTGCGGTTTGTCGATGCGCAGGACCAGGAGCAGGTGGTGCAGCTGGTGGGCGAGGATGAAGCGAATGCCGGGCGGGGGTTGATCAACTGGGGTTCGCCACTGGGGCGGGCGTTGCTGGGCGCGGGGCCTGGGGATGAAGTGGTTTGGCGGCGACCGGTGGGGGATCAGGTGATTGAAGTGGTCGGGATCGAGGGTGAGCCCTGAGGAGGCCGCCGTGCGGCCCATCGCCGGCAAGCCAGCTCCCACAGGGACATCACAGCCCTCGAGCCCTGTGATGACCCTGTGGGAGCTGGCTTGCCGGCGATGGGCTGCAAAGCAGCCCCAAAAAACTTCAGGTCAGACTACGCCTTGGGCCAGCATCGCATCAGCCACTTTCACAAAGCCTGCGATGTTCGCACCTTTGACGTAGTTGATACGGCCATCCGCTTCTTCACCGTAGTGCACGCAAGCATGGTGAATCGACTGCATGATGTTGTGCAGCTTGCTGTCCACTTCACCGGCAGTCCACAGCAGGCGCATGGCGTTCTGCGACATCTCCAGGCCCGAAACGGCCACGCCGCCGGCGTTGGAGGCTTTGCCCGGGGCATACAGGAGGCCGGCGTCCAGGAAGATATCCACAGCTTCGAGGGTGGTCGGCATGTTGGCGCCTTCGGCCACGCAGATGCAGCCATTGCGCAGCAGCGTACGGGCGTCTTCGGCGCCCAGCTCGTTCTGCGTGGCGCACGGCAGGGCGATGTCGCACGGCAGGCTCCACGGGGTCTGGCCCTTGCGGAACTCCAGGCCGTACTGCCCGGCCAGTTCGCTCAGGCGGCCACGCTTGACGTTCTTCAGCTCCATCAAGGCGTCCCACTGGGCATCGGTCAGGCCGGCTTCGACGTACAGGGTGCCTTCGGAGTCGGACAGCGAGATCACCTTGCCGCCCAGGTCCATCACTTTACGCGCCGCATACTGGGCCACGTTGCCCGAGCCGGAAACTGCCACGCGGCGGCCGTCGATACGCTTGCCCTGGCGCTTGAGCATTTCTTCGGCGAAGTACACGCAGCCGAAGCCGGTGGCTTCCGGGCGGATCAGGCTGCCGCCGTAGGTCATGCCTTTACCGGTCAGCACCGACGTGAACTGGTTGGCCAGGCGCTTGTACTGGCCAAACATGAAGCCGATTTCGCGGGCACCCACGCCGATGTCGCCGGCCGGTACGTCGCAGTCAGCCCCGATGTGGCGGTACAGCTCGCTCATGAACGCCTGGCAGAAGCGCATCACTTCGGCGTCGCTCTTGCCTTTCGGGTCGAAGTCCGAGCCGCCCTTGCCGCCGCCCATGGGCAGCGAGGTCAGGGAGTTCTTGAAAACCTGCTCGAAAGCCAGGAACTTCAGCACGCTGAGGTTTACCGACGGGTGGAAGCGCAGGCCGCCCTTGTACGGGCCGATGGCGCTGCTCATCTGGATGCGGTAGCCGCGGTTGACCTGCACCTTGCCTTGGTCATCGACCCAGGAAACGCGGAACAGCACCGCGCGCTCAGGCTCGACCATACGCTCGAGAATGCCCGATTGCAGGTAGTGGGGGTTGGCTTCAAGGAACGGCCACAGGGTGCGCAGCACTTCTTCCACCGCCTGGTGGAATTCCGGTTGGCCGGGGTCACGCTGTTGCAGGCGTGCAAGGAAATGGTCGACAGATTCGATCATGGTAGACATCTCACCAAGAGGATTGGACTTATTGGTTTTTTTTCGAATGTACCAAGAAGCAATCGCACTGGAATAGGGCGAAATGTCGTTTTTTTGAAATTATTTGGTGCGTTTTATATAAGTGTATACAAAACACGCGCTTGATCAGCTGTTTTCCCGCTTGAGCCAGGCACAAAAATGGGGCCACCAAGGGCCCCATTCTTGTGCATCAGAAAACCGGCTTACTGGGCCAGTTTCTTGTGCCGTACACGGTGCGGCTGGGCAGCAGCATCGCCCAGGCGCTTCTTGCGGTCGGCTTCATACTCGGTGTAGTTGCCTTCGAAGAACACCACGTTCGAGTCGTCTTCGTACGCCAGGATGTGGGTAGCCACGCGGTCCAGGAACCAACGGTCGTGGGAAATCACGATCGCAGCGCCCGGGAAGTCCAGCAGGGCTTCTTCCAGCGAACGCAGGGTTTCGACGTCGAGGTCGTTGGACGGTTCGTCGAGCAGCAGGACGTTACCGCCCTCCTTCAGGGTCAGGGCCAGGTGCAGGCGGCCACGCTCACCACCGGACAGGTCCTTGACGAACTTCTGCTGGTCGCCACCCTTGAAGTTGAAGCGGCCAACGTAGGTACGCGACGGGATCTCGTAGTTGCCGATGCGGATCTGGTCGGAACCGTCGGAAATCTGCTGGAACACGGTCTTGGCGCCGTCCAGGTCTTCGCGGCTCTGGTCCACGCAGGCCAGTTGCACGGTTTCACCGATCTCGATGCTGCCCGAGTCCGGCTGTTCCTTGCCCATCAGCATGCGGAACAGGGTCGACTTACCGGCACCGTTACCACCGATCACGCCGACGATGGCGCCTTTAGGCATGGCGAACGACAGGTTGTCGATCAGCACGCGGTCGCCGTAGCCTTTGGAGACGTTCTTGAACTCGATGACCTTGTCGCCCAGGCGCGGGCCAGCCGGGATGTAGATCTCGTTGGTCTCGCTGCGTTTCTGGAATTCCTGCGACTGCATTTCTTCGAAGCGCTGCAGACGGGCCTTGGATTTGGACTGGCGAGCCTTGGCGCCTTTGCGCACCCACTCCAGTTCCTCTTTCATGGCCTTCTCGTGGGCGCTCTGCTGCTTGGACTCCTGCGCCAGACGGTCCGACTTGGCTTCCAGCCAGCCCGAGTAGTTGCCTTCGTACGGGATGCCGGCGCCGCGGTCCAGTTCCAGGATCCAGCCAGCGACGTTGTCGAGGAAGTAACGGTCGTGGGTAATGGCTACCACGGTGCCAGGGAAGTCGTGCAGGAAGCGCTCAAGCCACGCCACCGAATCGGCATCCAGGTGGTTGGTCGGTTCGTCGAGCAGCAGCATGTCGGGGGCCGACAGCAGCAGGCGGCACAGGGCCACACGGCGCTTTTCACCACCGGACAGGTGCTCGATTTTTGCGTCCCAGGCCGGCAGGCGCAGGGCGTCGGCGGCGACGTCCAGCTGACGCTCCAGGTTGTGGCCATCGGCGGCCTGCAGGATGGCTTCCAGCTTGGCCTGCTCGGCGGCCAGCTTGTCGAAGTCGGCATCCGGGTCGGCGTAGGCGGCGTAGACCTCGTCCAGGCGGGCCTGGGCGTCCTTGATCACGCTGACCGCTTCCTCGACCACTTCACGCACGGTCTTGGTCGGGTCCAGTTGTGGCTCCTGCGGCAGGTAGCCAACGTTGATGTCGGGCATCGGACGGGCTTCGCCGTCGAATTCCTTGTCGACGCCCGCCATGATCCGCAGCAGGGTCGATTTACCGGCACCGTTCAGGCCGAGCACGCCAATCTTGGCGCCCGGGAAGAACGACAGGGAAATGTTCTTGAGAATTTCCCGCTTCGGCGGCACGACCTTGCTCAGCCGATGCATGGTGTAGACGTATTGAGCCAAAACCAAGCCCTCTAATTCAGATAGGTAAAGACATCGACGATCGCCCAGGCAGCATGGCCAGGGGGATGCGTGTTCGGGTGTCATTGAACAAAGTCGACCATTCTACGCCAACGCGCGGCGTTGCATAGGAGGGGTCGAGAGTGGGGTGGGATCGGTGTTGTCCCTGGGGGGAATTTGTTGCCTTTGCCGGCCTCTTCGCGGCTAAAGCCGCTCCCACAGGTACTGCATTGCCCTTGAAGGCGGTGATATCCCTGTGGGAGCGGCTTTAGCCGCGAAGAGGCCGGCACAGCAGCCGAGATGGCTCAGACGTGGTGCTGTTTGGCCTTGCCCCGCGGCAACCGGCAACGGTCGCCCTGCCCGGCCAGGCGCGCGGCCCAGGCGGACTTCACGCTGAAGCCGCCGCTGCGGGCTGGTTGCTGCTCGGCCACATTGGCCGGTTTGGCCGGTTTGCCAGCCGCAGGCGCAGTGCTGACCAGCTTGGCAGCAGGCTTGACCGCCGCCTCTGCCGGCGCTGGCGCTGCCGCCTTGGCGGTCTTGCGCAGTTCAGCCAGCGATGGCGCTTTGCTCTTGGCGCTGGCGGCAGCGTCAGGTTTGACCAGCGAGCGCTGGCAAGACTTGCAGGATACGTCCTCGGTCACGGCAGTGCTGACAAGGGTCTGACTGCTGCGCCCACAGGCGGAATCGAGGCCATTGGAGGAAAAGTGAGTAACCAAAACCGAACATCTCCGATGCGTTGTCATGTATAGCGGGCGCTATTCTCGCACAGGTTGCAGGGGCTTGCCGAACCACCGGGCCGGCACCATCGGTCAACATGGCTGGCACTTTGCCATAATCCTAGGCATGCTAGCCGGTTTCGGGTGTCCGGCCTTATAGTGCGCCACCGTTGTGCGCCACCAGACACCGGCATACACCGTGCATGATGCTTCCCTGCCATCGCCAGCCCAATCGCAGGATCAACGCTTGACCAACCTTACTCATCCTTCGACATTGCGTACCGCGCCACAGGCGCCCGCCGCTACCCTGCGCGGGTCGGTCAAGGGTGCGCTGGCGATGCTTGCCTTGATCCTGCTGGGCCTGCTGCTGTGGCAGCTTTTCGCCCAGTTCAACCACACCCAGGCCGACCTGCGCAAACAAAGCCTGGACGCCACCGCGGAACTGGCCGACCACCTGAGCCTGAACATGGCGTTCAAGGCGCAGCAGGCGGTAAATGTGGTGCAGCCTTACGTCACTCCGCCGACGCCCGACGCCCTGCCGGGCCTTGTGCATACCTTGCGCGAGCGCCTGCCTGCCCTGCAGAGCGTGGCCTGGCTGGACAGCGCAGGGCAACTGCGCGGCGACAGCCTGGCCGGCAGCCCTGACCGGAAGTTGCTTGACGAGTTGCTGAAGCTGAACCAGGGCCGCCCCTACTTCTTCACCAATTCAGCCGACAACCGCACCCTCTACCTGCTGCTGCGCCAGTCCACCGAGCAGGACCGTGGCTACTGGCTGCTGCGCCTGTCGCCGGACTACTACAGCACCCTCACCGTCCACCTCGATGGCGCCGGCCACCCCCTGTGGCTGCTGGAAAACAGCCGCAGCGGCGAGGTACTGCAACGCCACGCGCCGGCCGACACCGGCAGCGAGCCGCTACAGAGCGTGATGCTGGCCTTTATCGACAACAGCACCTGGCAGCTGCGCGGCCTGTTCGACGCTCAGCTGACCCAGCAGAAACTGCTGCCGGCACTGATCGGCAAATGCCTGCTGGTGCTGTTCTGCGCCCTGCTGCCAGTGCTGGCCCTGATCAACATGCGCCGCCGCCAGCGCGCGCTGCAGGAAGACCGCCGGCGCTACCAGGAAATTTTCGAAGGCACCGGCGTGGCCTTGTGTGTGCTCGACCTGTCCAGCCTGCCCGGCCAGCTCGACCGCTACCACCTGCGCAACCGCGCCGCGCTCAAACACAGCCTGGCCCTGGACCCGAACCTGCGCCGCTCGCTGCTGCTGGAGCTGAAAATCACCGAGGTCAACCAGGTTGCCCGCCAGCTGCTGAACATCAACTGCCACGAAGGTGCCTGGCAGCGGCTGATCGACGGCACGGGCGATGGCCGCGACAGCATTGGCATGCAACTGATCGACGCGCTGATCGAACACCGCCCGCTGCTGGAGCTGGAAGTACGCCTGCCGGCGCCGCTGGGCGGCGAGCTGCACCTGTGGCTGATGGCACGCCTGCCGCAGCAGCGCAGCGACTACCAGGCGGTCATTCTCAGCATCAGCGACATCACCAGCCGCAAGCAGGTGGAGCTGTCGTTGCTGGAGCGCGAAAGCTTCTGGTCGGACGTGGTGCGCACCGTCCCCGACCAGTTGTACGTGCAGGACGTGCTCAGCCAGCGGATGATCTTCAGCAACCGCCACCTTGGCCAGACCCTGGGTTACGACCGCACCGAGCTCGCGCAAATGGGCGACCGCTTCTGGGAGCTGCTGCTGCACCCCGAAGATGCCGCGCACTATCAGGCCCTGCGCCAGCAACAGCGCGACAGCGGCCATGACCACCCGCTGCACTGCCAGTTACGCTTCCGCCACCGTGATGGCGGCTGGCGCTGCTATGACATCCGCGAGCAGGTGCTGACCCGTGACGCCGAAGGCCTGGTAACGCGCATCATCGGCGTGGGCAAGGACGTGACGGTGCAGATAGAGGCCAGCCAGTCGCTGCGCGACAGCGAACAGCGCTACCGCATGCTCGCCGAAAGCATCAGCGACGTGATCTTCTCCACCGACAGCCTGCTCAAGCTCAACTACGTCAGCCCTTCGGTGCAGAGCGTGCTGGGTTACCAGGCCGACTGGATCTTCGCCAACGGCTGGCAGTCGATCATCGCCAACCCGGCCCAGCTCACCGGCATCTACAGCCTGATGGAACGCGTCAGCAAGGCCATGGGCGACCCGGTCCAGCTGGCCCAACTGCGCAGCCAGCTGCCGACCCAGCTGTTCCTGTTCGACTGCCTGCGTGGCGATGGCCGCAAGATCCCCATCGAACTGCGCCTGGTGCTGGTGTGGGACGATGACCAGCGCTTTGAAGGCGTGCTTGGGGTGGGCCGTGACATCAGCCAGCAACGCCGCGCGGAAAAAGACCTGCGCATGGCCGCGACGGTATTCGAGCATTCCACTTCGGCCATTCTCATCACCGACCCGGCCGGCTATATCGTGCAGGCCAACGAGGCGTTCAGCCGTGTCAGTGGTTATGCCGTGAGTGAAGTGCTCGACCAATTGCCGGGCATGCTCACCGTCGACGAACAGCAGGAAGGCCACCTGCGCTATGTGGTCAAGCAACTGCACCAGCGCGGCAGCTGGGAAGGCGAGGTGTGGCTCAAGCGCCGTGACGGCGACCACTACCCGGCCTGGGTCGGCATTACTGCGGTACTGGACGACGAAGGCGACCTGGCCAGCTACGTGTGCTTTTTCACCGACATCAGCGAGCGCAAGGCCAGCGAACAGCGCATCCACCGCCTGGCCTACTACGACGCCCTCACCCACCTGCCCAACCGCACGCTGTTCCAGGACCGCCTGTACAACGCCCTGCAGCAGGCCGAGCGGCAGAAGGCGTGGGTAGTGTTGATGTTCCTCGACCTCGACCGTTTCAAGCCGATCAACGATTCCCTCGGCCATGCCGCCGGCGACCGCATGCTCAAAGACATGGCCCTGCGCCTGCTGGCCTGCGTGGATGACGACGATACTGTGGCGCGCATGGGCGGCGACGAGTTCACCCTGTTGCTGCAACCGCGCGCCAGCCGCGAACTGGCGCTGAACCGCGCCATCCACGTGGCCGAGAACATCCTCGGCAGCCTGGTGCGGCCGTTCGTGCTGGAAAACCGCGAGTTCTTCGTTACTGCCAGTATCGGCATCGCCCTCAGCCCGCAGGACGGCAGTGAGCTGAGCCAGCTGATGAAAAACGCCGACACCGCCATGTACCACGCCAAGGAACGCGGCAAGAACAACTTCCAGTTCTACCAGGCCGAGATGAACGCCAGCGCCCTGGAGCGCCTGGAGCTGGAAAGCGACCTGCGCCACGCCATGGAGCAGAACGAGTTCATCCTTTACTATCAGCCGCAGTTCAGCGGCGACGGCAAGCGCCTGACCGGCGCCGAAGCACTGCTGCGCTGGCGCCACCCCACCCGTGGCCTGGTGCCGCCGGGCGACTTCATCCCGGTGATCGAGGAACTGGGCCTGGTGGTGGACGTGGGCGACTGGGTGCTGCGCGAGGCCAGCCGCCAGCTCAAGGCCTGGCACAAGGCCAAGGTGCGGGTGCCGAAGGTGTCGGTGAACATTTCGGCACGGCAGTTCTCCGACGGCCAGCTGGGCACGCGGATTGCCAACATTCTTGAAGAAAGCGGCCTGCCACCGGCCTGCCTGGAGCTGGAGCTGACCGAAAGTATCCTGATGCGCGAGGTGAACGAGGCGCTGCAGATTCTGGCCAGCCTGAAAAACCTCGGCCTGAGCATTGCGGTGGATGACTTCGGCACCGGCTACTCATCGCTCAACTACCTCAAGCAGTTCCCCATCGACGTACTGAAGATCGACCGCACCTTCGTCGACGGCCTGCCCGAAGGCGAGCAGGACGCACAGATTGCCCGGGCGATCATCGCCATGGCCCACAGCCTCAACCTGGCGGTAATCGCAGAGGGCGTGGAAACCCACGAGCAGCTGGAGTTCCTGCGCGAGCATGGCTGCGACGAAGTGCAGGGCTACCTGTTCGGCCGACCGATGCCGGCACACCAGTTCGAGGCGCAGTTCTCCAACGAAACGCTGTTCATGTTCCATTGATGCGGTACCTGCACTGGCCTCATCGCCGGCCAGCCCGCTCCCACAAGTGATGCATCAGCCTCAAGGCCAGCGCCAATCCTGTGGGAGCTGGCTTGCCGGCGATGGGGCCATATGCGCCCCAAAAAATGGACCTGAGAGTCAGCTCCGGAACCCACCCAGCCCAGACACGGCGCGGGATGCAACATGAGCCCCATTGGTCCGCGACTTGATGCCACTTCATATGCCAGCCGCGAATCAATCGGTTAGAATGCCCACCCAAACTACCCCGATCCTTGAGGACCGCCATGTTCAGCCGTGATTTGACCATTGCCAAGTACGACGCCGAGCTCTTCGAAGCCATGCAGCAAGAAGCCCTGCGCCAGGAAGAGCATATCGAGCTGATCGCTTCGGAAAACTACACCAGCCCGGCAGTCATGGAAGCTCAGGGCTCGGTCCTGACCAACAAGTACGCCGAAGGCTACCCGGGCAAGCGTTACTACGGTGGTTGCGAGTACGTCGACATCGTCGAGCAGCTGGCCATCGACCGTGCCAAGGAACTGTTCGGCGCCGATTACGCCAACGTCCAGCCGCACGCTGGCTCCCAGGCCAACGCCGCTGTTTACCTGGCCCTGCTGTCGGCCGGTGACACCATCCTGGGCATGAGCCTGGCCCACGGTGGCCACCTGACCCACGGTGCTTCGGTAAGCTCGTCGGGCAAGCTGTACAACGCCATCCAGTACGGCATCGACGGCAACGGCCTGATCGACTATGACGAAGTCGAGCGCCTGGCTGTCGAGCACAAGCCGAAAATGATCGTTGCCGGCTTCTCGGCCTACTCGCAGGTTCTGGACTTCGCCCGCTTCCGCGCCATCGCCGACAAGGTCGGTGCCTACCTGTTCGTCGACATGGCCCACGTTGCCGGCCTGGTTGCCGCTGGCGTATACCCGAACCCTGTTCCGTTCGCCGACGTGGTCACCACCACCACCCACAAGACCCTGCGCGGTCCACGTGGCGGCCTGATCCTGGCCCGTGCCAACGCCGACATCGAGAAGAAGCTGAACTCCGCTGTCTTCCCAGGCGCCCAAGGCGGCCCGCTGGAGCACGTCATCGCCGCCAAGGCCATCTGCTTCAAGGAAGCCCTGCAGCCTGAGTTCAAGACTTACCAGCAGCAAGTCGTGAAAAACGCCCAGGCCATGGCCAGCGTATTCATCGAGCGTGGCTTCGACGTGGTGTCCGGTGGCACCCAGAACCACCTGTTCCTGCTGTCGCTGATCAAGCAGGAAATCTCCGGTAAGGACGCTGACGCCGCTTTGGGCAAGGCCTTCATCACCGTCAACAAGAACTCGGTACCGAACGACCCACGTTCGCCGTTCGTCACCTCGGGCCTGCGTTTCGGCACCCCAGCCGTCACCACCCGTGGTTTCAAGGAAGCCGAGTGCAAGGAACTGGCTGGCTGGATCTGCGACATCCTGGCTGACCTGAACAACGAAGCGGTGATCGACGCCGTACGTGAGAAGGTCAAGGCTATCTGCAAGAAGCTGCCGGTTTACGGCAACTGACTGGCGCCAGCCTGAAGTGAAAAAGCCCGGCCCAGTGCCGGGCTTTTTCGTGAGCGGACCATGAAACACGTTCGCAGGCCTGATACACATCCTGTGGGAGCGGGCGTGCCCGCGAAGAAAGCTACGCGGTGGATGGCACCGGCTGCGCCGGTGTTCGCGGGCACGCCCGCTCCCACAGGGAATGATTTCGAGCAGCCACGTGCCATCACGTATTACCCTGTTTGACACCACCTACCACAGGCCACACCTTGACCAGAGAACAACTCGAGACCCACCAGATCCCGATCTACTTCGCTGCCGTGCTCGCAGCCGTTGCCTTCGGCTTGATGGCCAGCGACAGCGCGCGACACCTGGAAGCCCTGGTCACCCCTGCCATCGCCGTGTTGATGTACGCGATGTTTCTGCAAATCCCTTTCCTCGACCTGCGCCAGGGCCTGGGTAATCGCCGTTTCATGGGCGCCCTGCTGCTCGCCAACTTCATTCTTGTGCCGCTGTTGGTCTGGGCGATCACCCGCGGGTTAGTCGAGCACCCGGCGATCCTTGTCGGCGCCCTGCTGGTACTGCTTACACCCTGCATCGACTACGTGGTGGTGTTCACCCACATCGGCAAAGGCGACTCGCGCCTGACCCTGGCCGCCACCCCCGTGCTATTGCTGGTGCAATTGGCACTGCTGCCGATCTACCTGGCCCTGATGCTGGGAGACAGCAACAACGTGGCCATTTCCATCACCCCGTTCGTGGAAGCCTTCTTACTGCTGATCGTGGTGCCCATGCTGCTTGCGGTGCTGACCAGCGCCGGTGCCCGCCACTCGCGCACAGTCGCGACCTGGAACGACGCCTGGGCGTGGTTGCCCGTGCCGGCGATGGCCTTGGTGCTGGTGGTTGTGATCGCTTCGCAGATTGCCACGGTACTGCGTGGTTTCGACCGCTTGCTGCCGGTGATTCCGGTGTACATCGGCTTCATGCTGCTGGCGCCAGCGCTCGGCTTCATCGCGGCGCGGCTGCTACGCCTGCCGGCCACCGCAGCACGCTCGGTAACTTTCAGCGCCGCCACGCGTAATTCGCTGGTGGTGTTGCCGCTGGCGTTAGCTTTGCCGGAGGACATTCGCGGCCTGGCCGCAGCGGCAGTGATTACCCAGACGCTGGTGGAACTGTTGAGTGAGCTGGTTTATGTGCGCGTAGTCCCCGCATTAGTGCGAGGCTGATGAATAAAGGCAGATTGAGGGAAGCTGAACCTTTTGCTTGTACGCGCGCGAACCTATCCTGATAGAATGCGATGAATTCTCATTAACATTCATTCTATCCCGTGCAATCTAGTAAACCGCCCCCAGCATCAGGCCATCGACCAACTCTACAGCCACCATCACAGTTGGCTGCAGAGTTGGTTGCGCAAGCGCTTGGGCAGTGCCGCCGATGCCGCAGACCTGGCCCAGGACACGTTCGTGCGGCTTCTCTGCAGTGCGGCTGGCGAACCGCTGAACTGCTCGGCTCCACGCGCCTATCTGGCCACCATTGCCAATCGCCTGACCATCAACTTCTATCGCCGCCGGTCACTGGAGCAAGCCTATCTGGCCGCGCTGGCGGAAACACCGGAAGCACTGGCACCGTCGTTGGAACATCAGGCGCTGGTGCTCGAAGCCCTCGACGAAGTTGACCAGGTACTTGCGCTGCTGCCAGCCCAAAGCCGGCAAGCGTTTCTGATGGCGCAGCTTGAAGGTTATACCCAAGAAGAGATCGCCAGCCGCCTCAAGCTCAGCGTACGCACGGTACAACGTCACCTTGCGCGGGCGTTTGAGGAATGCATAGTGCTCGCCAGCCTGTGCGTGCAACATGAGTAATACGCCCATCGACCGGCGCATTGCCCGTGAAGCGGCCAGTTGGTTCGTGCGCTTGCAGAACAGCAGCGCCGGCGCCGCAGAGCATGCGGCCGGTGCCGAGTGGCGAGCGCGGCACACTGACCACGAACGCGCCTGGCAACTGGCCGAGCGCTTCAGCAGCCGGGCCCAGCAGCTTTCCGGTGAACCCGCACGGGCGGCCCTGGAGCGCCCGCGCAGCCTGGAACGCCGGAATGCGCTCAAAACCCTTGCGCTGCTGATCGCCGCCGCTCCGCTTGGCCTCGCCGCCTACCGAGGGCTGCCGTGGCGCGAATGGCGGGCGGACGCGCGTACCGCCGTCGGGGAGCTACGCACCGTGCACCTGCCGGATGGCGGGCAGATTCGTCTGAATACCGGCAGCGCCGTCGATATCGCCTACGGCGACAGTGCTCGCCGCGTGCACCTTATCACCGGTGAGATGCTGGTCGAGGTGCTGAGCGAGCCTGCAAGGCGCCCATTCATCGTCGATACCGCCGAAGCGCAAATCACCACGCTCGGTAGCCGTTTGCTAGTGCGTCATTACCCAGGCAGCACGTTCCTCGCCGCACTGGAGGGCGCTGTCGAGGTGCGCCCGCGGTTGTCACCGGGTGATGATGGCCTGGTGCGCCTGGCTGCCGGCCAGCAAACCCATGTCAGCATCCAGGCTGCACAGCCCCCCATGCCGCTGGCCCAGAATCATCTCGACTGGCTCAGCCATGTGCTGCGGGTAGAAAAGACGCGCCTGGATGACTTCATCAGCGAGCTGGGGCGCTATCGACCCGGCCTGTTGCGATGCGATCCGGCCGTGGCCGGGCTGCTGATTTCCGGCACCTTCCAGTTGCGCGACACCGATCAGATTCTGCGCGCCCTGAGCCAGACATTGCCGGTGGATGTCCACTACCGGACGCCTTACTGGGTCACCCTCACCGCGCGTGCCAACGCGTAGAAAAAATCGTTGTCGTGTTTTCCTCAAGCTGCGTGTCCCTTCCGTAAGCACATCACTTTCACAGGGCGGGGACGAACACATGGCGACGACACAGGGCATGCAACCATTGGCGCGGGCAGTGCATGCTGCTGCACTGGGCCTGATCATCTCAGGTGGCAGCCTGGCGGCAGTTGGGGCGCAAGCCGCCGGGCAGACCGCGCAGCAGAGCCGTACCTTTCAGGTACCAGCCGGTAACCTGAGCAGCGTCCTCGCCGAGTTCGCCAGCCAGGCGGATATCACCCTTCCCATCGAACCGGGGCTGGTGGAAGGTTTGCGCAGCCCTGGCCTGGACGCCGCCATCAGCGTGCAAGACGGCCTGCACCAACTGCTGCAGGGCACAGGCCTGCAAGCTTCACCACAAGGCAATGGTCTGTACCTGCTGACACCGCAGGTTACAGGCACAGGCATGGAGCTGGGCGCTACCAGCATTACCGGGCAGGGCCTGTCGGCAACTACCGAAAACAGCGGTTCCTACACCACCGGCACGATGCAGACTGCCACCAAGCTGCCCCTGAGCCTGCGCGAAACGCCGCAGTCGGTCAGCGTGGTTACGCGCAAGCGCATGGACGACAAGGCCATGACGACTATCAGCGACGTGGTCAAAAGTGCGCCGGGGATTTTTCTCAGTAACTCCGGTGGCGCTGGGCGGCCTTCTTTCAGCGCCCGCGGTTTTGACGTCGACAACATCATGTACGACGGGTTTCCCACCAGCTTTCTGACCTACCTGCCCAGTGGGGAAGCAAACCTGGCCATGTATGACCGGGTGGAGATCGTACGCGGGGCCACCGGGCTGGCCCAAGGCGCCGGCAACCCCGGTGGTGCAATCAACCTGGTTCGCAAGCGCCCCACCCATGAATTTCAGGGCACGCTCACCGGCAGTGCTGGTAGTTGGGACGATTACACCGGCACGCTGGATGTCGGCGGCCCGCTCAATGAAAACGACACCCTGCGTGCCCGTACCGTGGTATCGCGGCAGGACGCCAAAAGCTTCCGTGATTCGGTAGAGAGTGGCCACGACCTGTTCTACGGCGTGGTCGACGCCGACCTGAGCGAAAGCACCACCCTGACCCTGGGGGCCTACCGTCAGAAGAACCATACCAACTACATCTGGGGCGGGTTGCCCATGGCCCGGGGCGGCGGTCACCTCGGGCTGCCGCGCGACACCTTCCTGGGCCATGACTGGGAATATTCGGACAATCGCACCACCGGCTATTTCGCCACCCTGGAGCATGCCTTCGCCAACGACTGGTCGCTTCGCCTGGCGGCCATGCAGACGAAAACCGACACCGACGTATTGGCCTCCTCGGTATGGGAATACGATCGCCACTATCTATGGACAGAAGCCATGGAGCAAAAGGAAAAAGGCTACGACCTGGCACTCAGCGGCCCCTTCCAGTTGCTCGGCCAGACACATGACCTGACCCTGGGCGTCAGCAAGCGCCAGCTGGACTATCGCTCTGGCAAGGCCTGGAGCGACTACATCGACACGGGTAGCAACCCCTTCGAATGGAACCCCCGTGGTCATGCCAAACCGGATTACGTTACCGGCCCTGACGGCCTGCCCGAGACCACCACGCAGGACAGCGTTTATGCCAGCAGCCGCCTGCGCCTGACTGAACCACTGTCGCTGATTCTGGGTGGCCGTCTCGACTGGTATGAATTCGATGACAGCGAAAACAGTGAAGGCAACTACAAGATCACGCGTAACCTGACCCGCTATGCCGGCCTGATCTACGACCTGGACTCCCATCACTCGGTCTATGTCAGCTACACAGATATTTTCAAGCCGCAGACCAGCAAGGGCATGGACAGAAAAGTGCTCGACCCTGTGGTGGGTGAGAACTACGAGGTGGGCATCAAGGGCGAATACTTTGGTGGCGCACTGAACGCCAGCCTGGCTGTTTTTCAAATTGACCAGAAGAACCGCGCCCAGGAGTTACCTGACAACAAGGGTTGCGGTTCAGGCGCCGCCAGCGCCTGCTACGAGGCGGCCGGCCTGGTACGCAGCAAGGGCATCGACCTGGAAATTCAAGGCGCCCTGACCGACAACTGGCAGCTGGCTGCCGGCTACACCTACACCCAGACCAAGTACGTCAGCGACGCCAACAAGGCCCGCGAAGGCGAAGACTTCGACCGCGCCAAACCGCGCCAGCTATTCAAGCTGTCCACGATCTACAACCTGCCCGGCGAGCTGCAGCGCTGGCGCATTGGCGGTGATATCTACCAACAGAGCCGCATCCGTACCTCTGGGGGCGCCGGTGCTACTGCATGGCAAAACCAGCAGGGCTCGTACACGGTGGTCGGCCTGGTGGCAGGCTACAAGGCCAGCGAGCAGCTAGACATGCAGGTGAACGTCAACAACCTGTTCGACCGTACCTACTACAGTAGCGTGGCCAACGGTGGGTGGAGCCCATACGACATCTACGGTGACCCACGTAACGTGAAACTGACTGCCCGGTACAGTTTCTAGTAGCCGGTTAATCGCCGCCGCCCGCGTGGGCGGCGCTTGATCGCATAGGCGCCAAAAACGTTGTGGCGGACGCGTTGAGACCGCGCCCTCTCACTTACAACGCCTTCATCTCGGCAATATCCCGCGCCACCTGATCCGCAGAATGGTCGAACATCGCCTGCTCCTGCGCATCCAGCGGCAACTCGATCACCCGCGCCAGCCCTTGGTCTGCCAGTACACAGGGCACGCCCATGGCAATGTCCGTGCGCCCGTATTCACCCTCCAGAATCGCCACCGCCGGCAAGATGCGGTTCCGGCCATTGGCGATGGCATCCACCATCTGCGCAATGGCCACGCCCGGCGCATCGCAGGCGCTGCCCAGCTTCTTCAAGCCCAGAATCTCGCCGCCACCCTTGCGTGTGCGCTCGACAATCTGCTCGATCTGTTCACTGGACAGGAAGTGCGACAGCGGCACCGAGCCGATCTGGCAGTAGCGCATCAGCGGCACCATGCTGTCGCCATGGCCGCCCAGCACCAGCGCGGTGATATCCCGGGCAGAAAACCCGGTTTGTTCGGCGATGAAACACTTCATGCGCGCGGTATCCAGCACCCCCGCCTGCCCGAACACCTTGTCGCGCCCAAGGCCGCTGACGCTCCAGGCGCGGTAGGTGAGCACGTCGACCGGGTTGGACACCACCAGCACCGTGGCTGCCGGCGCATGGTGCCTGATGTCGGCCATGATGCTGTCGAGGATTGGCAGGTTGATGCTCAGTACATCCTGGCGCGACTGGCCGGGCTTGCGCGGCACGCCTGCGGTAATTACCACCAGCTCGGAGCCGTCCAGCATGTCGGCTTTGCCCCCGCCGTAAACACGGGTATCGGAGCCTGATTCCACGGCTGCCTGCCACACATCCAGCGCCTTGCCCTGCGCCAGCTCACCCTGCACGTCCATCAGCACCAGCTCACGGCACAACTCGTCCCGGGCGATGATCTGCGCCGCCGCCTCGCCGACCAAGCCGGCACCCACGATTGTTAGCTTGTTCACCTGACACCTCCCAGCGGCGCGTGCCACCAGGAACACGCCTGCGTATACAGGGAAGTATTGACCGCTGAAGCGAAAAGACCACCCAAGATGATGCCTGGCTGAATCCGAGCCTCAACCTGGCTTTGCTGGCCTTGTCCTTCACCATCCCGAAGCCGCGGAACCCGTTCCGGATGGGCGCACCATTCAGGTCAGCTTAGGCTGTCCGTCTTGCTCACCAACCGGAAAACACCATGGCCGATCACAAGAACCTGTCATTCACCGCAATCCTGCAAATTGCCGGCAGCCCCCTGAATACCCTGGACAGCATGTGCACAGGGCCCATTATTCTCAGCAGTCCCATCCACGGTTTGGGTCCTGTGATGGATGGCGGCCGTGCCATTGGCATGCTCAATTGCTCAGATGAAGACTGGCACCTAGGTAGGGACAGCGGGCTGATTACCTTTGACAGGGGTGCCAGTGCGCAATCGCTGCTGCTGTATTTCCGCCATTTTGATGGCGGCTATCGGCTTTACCTACGCAGCGGCGAGCATCTGGGCGAAGGCGTGTTCACCAATGCCAATGGCTTGATAACTGTGCAGCCCATAACAGCCAGTGATCCTTCCCTATGGAGCATTATCGATGCCCAAACCGGTCAACCTTTCGACCTGACGCAGTGCGAAGGCACTGATTGTGATATCAAGCTGACAAGCGCCGACGGGCACCCAGTCGAAGGTCATTACCTGTACCCAGTCGGCGCATTCCTGGCTTGTTACTCCGCCGCCCATCAAAGTGACCTGAGCTTGATCATTCAGGAGCGGGAAGTCGACTGGCTCAACGCAGACTGACAAGCCTCGGCCAGTATCCAAGCGGGCCCCATTCCAGGCCCAGACATACTACCCTGTGCCCTTTCCAACAACCGGTAGATCCTGCTCTACTTCACTGGTCACGGCAGGGGTGGCCCACTGCCATCCCTACCCTACGGATTCCTTCTGCATTTCTACTTACATGCCTGGGCTCATGGCCGCCCCCGCTTAATCGACCAGAGCGTCCGCCGCTTCGATTTCAACGTAGTTTGACTCCCCACCACCCTGTGCCCCCGACAACCAACCCCATACAAAATGGAGCGTAGTACGCCCCGCATCATCGACCCCCACCCTGCCACGTGACCAACCGGCGAGCATTTCGCCGTCGTTAGTGATGCAGTGGTAAAGCAGCTCGATGGTATCGGGGCCAGTTGCTCGACCCACCTGATGGCCGGTCCGAATCCGGCCACCCTGGTAGGTGCTGGTGATCGCAACACCATCGACCTGGTAATGGAAAACCGTGCCAGTGCCAGACAGGCCCTGGGAATTGTTGGCGACTGCAAAACGACGATTGTGCAGCCGGTCTTCGACTTGGGCGAAAGTGCTTTCCATAGCGATGTATTCTCGATGTTGGATGGAACTGGGAGCAGCTAGCTGCCGGTAAATCAACGGAGCAAGCTACGAACCACAACAAACAGTACTACCAGGCCCACAAGCCCAGAAGCAACCAGCCACCCGGTCGAGGCCATTGCCTGGAAAAACCCCGGGAAGAAAGGAACCCTCCCAAGCTTGACCAGCGCCAGGCAAAGCCATGGCATCAGGAGGATGTAAAGCAGCGGGATATAAACGATTGCCTGAAGGACTAGCGTCAGTCCGCCGGCCCAGTCATTCCAGTGGTGGTTGGACATGGTGATTTCCTTATCTTGAACGTGATGGGGAATCGTCCGCCTCTTGGTACCGCATACCGCCGGTAGTACACAAGGCATGAGGTCGATGCGGCCGGTGTGGGAGCTGGCTTGCCTGCGATGGGCTGCGCAGCAGCCCCATACCCCGGCCTGGCAGGATTAACCCACCATCGGCCTTCAACAGAAGGAGCCAGCTGCAACCCCCGACACCTGGCCCCCACTCATCAACGACCTCCCCTATCCCTCCAACTCATGGCCGTTCCGCTCCATCACCTTCCCACACTGCTCACTGGCCAACCGGCTGATAATCCGAATCGCCTGATGGATACCGGCCGTGTTGCGAAAGCTCAATTGCGGGTTGTGTTCGCACTCCAGCATTTCATCGTGCTGGACCAAGGCCTCGCCTAGTAGTTCGAGGGTCCAGGCATAGCTTTGGATGGTGGAGAGGCGTTCTTGGTCAGTCATGGCGTGCCTCCGATTGGGCGGAGACGGAGCTGGATTTGCTGACGGTGAAGTAGCCGGGGACTGTCGAGGTACGACGGTGGAGAACGAATGCGAGGATCATGGATGGACTTGCGGTTGACATGCATGCGGTCCTTTTCGATTGAAGCACCACGCTAACCGTCGCCAAACGATTAGGGTGGCAGCTGTACGCAGGTTGGCGAACCGAGGAAAAGGAACTCGGCAGACCCGAAGGTCTCCCACGCACAGCCGCCATTACACGAAACTGCGGACGCAAAAAAAGCGCCTGCAATCGTGGTCGGGGGCGCCGATGCGCCTTTTCGTTCGGGTCGCCAAACCCGGTCGCGGAATTGGCCGCGACTTGAGTACGGTATCGCTACTGGGGTTAGAGTTCAAGGTTCGGGGCTATGCGAATGGCCGCTGAGTGTCGTAGGAAAAGTCAGGGAGCATGGCGTCTGATGTCACGCAGCAGAACCAAGTTCAGCAGACGGAGATCGTGATGAGAAGATGTGGCCATCTAAAGATTATCTGTAATCGGCAAACGCACTATCTCTAAATTTTCTGAAAAACACCCTGTAATCATTGGACTAAATGCAGTTAGCAGCTAAGCACTATCTCAAAAACCGTGCATCCCTAAGTGGAAATTCGCTTACAGCCAAGTCGAAAAAGTCACGGTAAGTGATTGGATGGAGGGCGTAGCTGCGAATGAAGCAGAAACAAAAATGCCCGCGCTGGGCGGGCATTTTTGGGGAGGGCAGTATGCAACCAAAGCTGCATCAAACCTGCTGAACTGGTGCCGGAGACAGGAATCGAAACATGGCCTATATGACCAATAAAACCTGGACCATGCAACCTACCTAAACGCCACGTATCCCTAAACGTATCCCAAAATCACAATCCACCCTCCCAGATTAACTTCGTGCCGTGCACTGCACGCCTGCCTAACAACCTCCAATCTAGACATCATGCGCTACCCACAGTCGAAAAAAGCTGAGCAACTACAGCAAATGACTCAATGTGTTAAGTAGCTACGCCGCAGCAGAGTCCGGGCAGTCACTAAAACCAGGTGCAGCCTGAAGGTGCAATGGTCCTCATCCGATAGCCCAGGGTGAGCCCCCTCAGAGTGGAGCATCCTGAATAGTCCTCCTACGAAGCTTTTTCCATCCGGCGCCCATTCACCCCGGCTCTGTGACAAGTAACCCTTACTACCAAGCAGTTGAAGTCGATTGTTTAGATTGCTCAGTGCACTGTTTTCAGTCCCGTAATGCAGACTAGCAACGTCGTCAACAAGCTGTTCAAGGAACGTTCTGTACTGAGCATTGGCGGCCGCCCAGTGCCCTCGGGCGTGAGCATCTATGGCCTGATCCAGATGTCGGCTTGCGGTATTGAACCCGAAATGTGCCAACAATCGATGGACCTCATCATCATTCTGAGGCATGTGAATGCTGGTTGGCATGGAGCGCCTAAGCCAAGGTGGAGAACCGGCACCGCAGTTCCCTTCTTCCCAGGAAACCGAAAATCCATCAGCGGCCAAACTGCGCCGGAAAATCTCCTGAGGTTCGTCAACTCGGTGCTCGCTCATCACCGCGACAGCCTCACGGACCAACGCTTCACCTAACGGCATCAGCCCGTCTTTTGCTTGCACCAGGAGCTGCGGTTGAAGCAAAACCTGCGTGCTTAAAACCACCACCTTCTTAGGCACACTGACCTGGTCCCCCTGAGTAACGACGTGGTTCAGCCCTAGGCGCAGGACCATTTGGTCAAACTTAGCCCCTGTCAGGCGCTCCAGTAGGACAGCGGCAGCAAGCATGGTTTGGCGAGTGAAGTGCAATTCAGCGGTCATGTTGATTCCCTTCCTAACGTTTCACGACGATATCAGAAGTAGCGGGAGGCGGCAGAGGATTGAGAAGACCTACCAGAAACAAGAGTCGACCAGACCGGTAGGTCTTTGAAAAAGGCTGCATAGCGTGTGTCATTACGCCAACGGTAACAAACGGGCTCTGTGTCCAAGAAACTGCACAGTTCACCGGGGTTCACACTGTTCACCAGTTCACTAAGGTGGAGGAGTAGCCGCTAACAAAGAACCGCGGGTTCCCTGCCCCGTATCTGGCCACATCTCTCAGGGTCCCCGGCGGCTCCTAGATCCGGGACGTGGGAAATGCCTCAGCCGCTGAGGGCACGACCAGATAGGGGGCATGGGGTCGCTAGATGACTACGAATCCAAAGCGGTGTAACAGGTGTAATGGGTGTAACGAATACGCACAAGCCATTGTTATTAAAGGAAAAAATATCGTTACACTTTCATGCCTTCGCTTTGCCCTAGCAGTGTAACAACAGATCCGGTGTAACCATGGTAGGCCCCTATCGACCCATTGCTGACCTTCGTGGAGAGGCAGCTAACGGCCAGAAGCGGACGGTCACCCAGTAAATAAATCTGTCCCCTTTTCCGTCCAATGGGTCGAACGCGGCGAGTCGTGGGCGACTGCTAACGACCCAAAGCTGCCGATGACCACAAGCACAGATCTGCCGAGGCCGGGCAGTGCTCGGCTCTAGCGTTACAACAACGCCATGGGAGTGGAAAGGAGACACCAAACTGCAGAATCGCTTCTATCTTTTCTAGCCCCCCTCAACACCTCTGTGGATGAGAGGGGACACAATCAGAGGCAATATTTGCCTTATGAACCAATTGTCGCAAATGTGTTTACAATTATTCTATTGGCTGCTTAGCCAAGTTTTCGAGGTTTGCTCGTATAATACCAGTGGCTTGTTTTAAACCTCGCTCCCAGAGCAAGGTTGGCTCGTGAATGATTGCCTTCCATGTAATAGACGAATACTCCCATTTTATTTCGCTATTCTCCAAAGTTTTCTTGCCCCATCCTTTCTGGGTAAGAGATGCAGTAGCAGTTAGAATCATAGCCTCGGTATTAGAGTGTATTACTCCTATATAGGTTCGATAGGAAGGTAGCGAAGGGTTGTTTGCATTCAATGCAATTTCAATGGCTTCGACTGGTAGGGCTTCAGTTGACAATATATATGCAGGGCGTGTTTTCTCTATGGTGTGTTCCCTAGCAGAACCAAAACCTAAAACAGAAAGCGGATTAGGAGCGTTATAGGTTTCTTCTTGAATGTCAATAAAATACTTTTTTGCCCACCCCTGATTGCTTCCGAACTCAGCAAAGCTACGAGCGCGTGGTAATCCACTTAGCTTTAAATCGGAGTTTACCGATTTTTTATAAAATTCGCTAACCAATGAGTCTTGGATACTTGCTTCGTTTAGCAGTTGTATACTCTTATTCAGAGTGTCGGCAACCTTTTCAAGCTCAACAAACTGCGAATCGTTTTTTGATATCTGTTGCCTGAGAATTTCGCTAATGCTTTTTTCCGACTTTTGTTCAGGATTACTGCTTCTAGCAGCGTGCAGGGATACCATCTCTTCTGTGACTATGCTGAATACTTCAAGGGCAGATCCCTGATTTACAAAAAAGGGTGTCTGACCTGGAGATGATGAAAACGTATCCGCGAGTGAAGCTTGTATGTCTCTATACAAGATGCTACCGGTTGTTTTGGAAAGCGCGGCATCAACCCAAGCAGCAGTGAAATGACTAGTTAAGTTAGAGGCGTAGGAATATTGGTCGTGTTGGCTGGATGCCATGCAAATAAAAGAGGATAGCCGACTTGTTTTAATTGATTTTAAAAACCCACTGTCTACGTCTTTTATGTAGGGGGCTCCAGACTGGCAGGCATCAATAACTTTTACGGCGACTTTTGGGCCGGCACTTCTCAGCAAATCGTCAAGTTCTGCATTACTTATTGAAGTCGTTGCCGCACGCTTTGCGTCAAAATCGGCGCAGCAAAATAATGCATCATCTTGAAAGGCTCCGTGGCCAGAGAAATAAACGAAGATTTCTTCAATATTGGGTGTGTTGTTATGACTTGCAAAAAAGTTGCGGAGCTTTTCCTTAGCGCTTTCGGCGCTAGCGTTAGCAATTAACTCAATGTGATGGTACTTACTGGTGGCTTTCAAGGTCTGGTGCATGATCGCTAAATCATTTGCGCATGCAGGAAGAGCCGGTAGGCGGTCGTACGTATCAATACCAATCAGAAGCGCTAAGTTCATTCGTCCCTCGATAATTGCGCTTGGAAGGCCTGATAGAGTAGCGTTGTGCTGCCGTCCTTCCAAGGGGGTATTGAAAGACTATAACTGATCGCCAGAGGGCATCTGTGTAGTCAGGGAGAAATGCCTCCAGGTTCGTCCCTTCAAGCGCAGACTAAGCTTATTCTGTGGCCCAAAGGGGGGCTACTGCGCCAAAGCATTGCTTGGGACCGGCTGCTTTCGGCCCGAAGCGGACGTTTGCGAATTGCTGCTTCACGATAGATGAGCTAGTCGAAACGCTTAACGTAACTTGACTCCCTCCAAACATCTCACCGGATAAGCATCCGCATACAAAGTGAAGCGTCGTGCGCCCATGATGGTCTTGGCCTGTCTTGCCACGCGACCAGCTGCACGGATCCCGCCATGGCCCGGGAAGGCTCGATCCCGGAGTGATGGATTGGGACGCACTCATCTCAAGGTCTTTGATTTCAATGACCTTTTAGCCCTACAAGACCGGCTACTACAGTTTTCGTATTAGCGACCTCGGCTTACACCAAGATGGATGGAGCGCAATGCGCCAGCCACTTGAGACACGGCAGCAAGTGTGGCAAATTGACAGCAGTCATCACTGTCTCAGGGAAAGACATGAGAACGATACTTAAGGAAATTACCTTCGACGGCTTCCAAGCTGAAAATCGACGTGCTTCTGTTGAGTTGTCCGGTTTGCAAACATCCATTTTGTTTGGGGACAATGGTTGCGGCAAGACCACCTTCCTCAAACTAATGCACGCCGTGCTTAGTAAAAACAGTGCCGCACTTGTAAAAAACAACGTTTACTCTGTATCAATAGTATATGTAAGCGCTGACGACTTAGAGAAAACAGTCACGGTATCAAGATACACATTGGCGACGGAAGATGAGTCTCCAGAATTTCTAGAAGATTTTGATTGGACAGAATTTGACGAGTCCCCACTAAATGATATTTCGTCTCTTTCCCTAGGGGTAGAGCGCGGTGTGCCTACCCAAACTCTCTCTATCGAAACTTTTGATGTGGTTCGCTTTTTTAGCACGCACAACGACACTATCAAAATGCCTAGGCAGGCAATGCAAGATTTGTCCGAACGCTTAGCGCTATATTTAAATCGCCAGAGCGCAATGCGAAGTAAACAGTCATTCCTGCGATCGAAGAGCAGAAATAGCGAGTTGCAGCTAGAGCAGCAGCACTCGATGCTGCAAAACATAAATATAGCAAATATTGAAGGCCTTCTTTTAGATCGCTATCGGATTGCCAAAAGCTACGCATCCGAAAAAATTCAGAATGCTTTATTTGATACTTTGGCGTTAGCTATCGATACACGCGGAGATGCTAACTCACTATCCTCAATCCCGGACGATCTCGATACGCAAATTATCGCCGGCAAAGAGCGAATAATTGAAGCGCTAATTGATGGCCCGGAAAACAATTTCAAGCAAAGGATTATCAATATATTAAGCAGCATCTCGAACAAAGATGACGTCAAGCAAATAACTAATAACAACATGCTTTGTCAGTTGATCTGGAATATGCTTAAGGAGCTCAAGCTCGAAAAGCAGCTGCTCAACTCCATCAATATTTTCACCGATACATTCAATGACTTCCTAGGCCCAGAAAAAGAGCTCAGCATTACACAAGATGGGGTGCGGGTAAGTACTTATGGTGTATCACACGACCTTGAGTCAATGTCCAGTGGCGAGCGGCATTTGTTCACCTTCCTCGCCCTCGTCGTCATTGTGGCTCGTGAGCGAGACCTGCTTATAATCGACGAGCCGGAGATCTCACTTAATCCCACATGGCAAAGAAATCTGATCTCACTTTTGGAAGATCTAGCTCCTGAAACGCAAATCATCGTCGCATCTCATAGCCCGATGCTTGCTAAAGGGAGACCAAAACTTTTGGTAAAACTGAGCCCGACCCGACTCTGTAAAATGGACTGAGCCATGAGTCAAACGCCATTAGAATACGCTGCAGACGAACTCTTAAGTCTTTCCATTATCATGGGGTCACCAATCATTATCGTTGAGGGCTTCGATGACGTGCCAATCTACGAGCGCCTTTCAGACAGCATTTCGCTGAACTGTGAGGTGTACGCGAGCGAAAATATACTTTGCAATGAAGCAGGCTGCGCCGGCGTTATAAAAAACATTGAAATAATCCGTGAGTCTTCTGATGATCTGCCGGTGGAGAAATACATCTTAGGCATTATTGACAGAGATGCGCGCTTCTATCGCGGCGAGGTGCCAGCCGACCCGGCTATCCTGATGCTCGCACATTATTCAATTGAGAGTCATTACACGTCAGCTGAGGTTGTCCGATACCTGCTACCTCAGTTTACCCGCGCCACGAACCGACTAATCTCGCCCGAGCTTCCTGAAGAAATATTCAATCGAGTTCGCTCCTCGATAATGTGGATGTATTTAACTTCGCTAGAGGCTCTGCGCAACGCTTGCGAGAGCGACTATGAAGCACTATTCGGATACGGAGCCTCGATAAAATCAATTCTTCAACAGAATTTTCACCAAGCGTTGGAGGACAAAAAAGAATCACTGGAAGACTTCGGTAGCTCTCTTGGGCTCAACGAGTGCTGGAATGATCTTCTAAGGATTTGCAAGGGGAAGTGGTTGCTGGAGATCTTCTGTGAAGAGGTAATCAAAGAGCTTGGGGAGCTACCTAATTTGTGTGCCGCCAGGGCTATCCCGCAGTGCCAATTCTGCACAAACCATGAGCCTGGCAAGTGCTTATACAAGAAGCCTACATTTTTGAATCACAGTATACTGGCCTACAGTGCTTCATTGGAAACCTCCTTCTCAAGTCTAGACTATATTAAAGAACGCATGACTACTCTTCTCCATTAGCAACCAACAGTTTACATCATAACCTACACTGGGCTACACGAGCGACGAGCCCTTGCGCACTCCGATTGTGCTGGAGTAGTAACGAAAAAACGCCCAAGCCCTATATGCAAATGGCTTGGGCGCTTTTTGTGTCTGCGGGTAAGGCACAAGTTTGACAACTAACCCCACAAAAATCATCGCGTTTCGCTACCAATGGGCGACATTAGATCACTTGTTAATACGGTGAACCGCGCAACTGTGTGCTGACGCTCAAGGGTAGTTTCTGACGGATCAAGTTAGGCGCAGGCCCTGCGGGGTCCGTGTCAGGTTCGCTGGGATGACCCTGCTCAGGATCGGGGAGGCCTCAACGGGTCCGTTCGCAAGTGGTTTCGTAGATACTCGACAGCAATTGGCCGAGAGCGGTCCGTCGTGGCTGGCTGTTCTCGAACCCTATTTGACATCCGCGAGCTTGGCCAAGCTGATTTATGACGTGATCAACGTAAGCATAGCAATAACAAACAGCCCGCATCTGCGGGCTGTTTCGGGGTTACGCTTCGATCAGGTCTATTAGGGTGATGCCTTTAGCTCCCTTTAGCACGTCGTCGCGGTCGAGCCCACTGGCTGAGGGGCCGAAGAGCGGGATCAACAGATCTGACAACATCATGCCCCCGCTACCTCGATGATGGTCTGCGGCGAGAATTCGAGAGCCCACAGCGACAAGTTGCTTGGCCAAGCGATTCCATTCATCGCCGAGGGCCAAAGCAGCTGCGCATAGGGCGCTGTCCTGAGCTTGGCTAGACTCCTGTTTAGCCTTGGAGATTTGAGCATCGAGCGCCTCAATTTCCGCCTGCAATGCAGCGACAATCAGTTCTTGGCGCCTTGCATGTTCATAAGCCTCAATGAGCAAGATGCTAGCTCTCTCCATCGCGGTGCTTGCAGCCTTTTCACCCTCACTGTCACCGATAGCAACGTTGCGGGCGTAGAGGTTCGCAGCCTCAATCTCAGCTTGCTGCGCCTTCTCGATGGCTAGATTTGATTCTTTTTGGATCGCTTGCAGGCGCTCAAGAATAAGCGTGCGAGTGCTCTCCAGTGAAGTTACCGTGTCAACTGAATCTGACATGACTTGACGAGCCTTTGCCTTGGCCTGCTTCGTATTCGCCAAACTTTCCTGATAGCTGATCTCGCGTTCAATTCGCTCAATAGCACCAGGAATACTGCGCAAACGAGCTTCTGCGCTGGAAAGCTTATTCATAGCCGCCGTTCCTTCAGGGCTGCCAATGCAATTGCCATGATGGTTCCAGTTACTCGGTATTGCCTTCCACGCGGCTCGAAGGTCCGGAATACTGTCTTCAAGAGAGTCACGCTCTGCAATCAATTCGTCGCGCTGCTTTTTCAGTTCTTTCATGATCAACACCTAATGATTGGAAGTGGTTATGTGCGCGGCTGGCAAGGCCATATGTTGCCGACACTACCTCGTGGTTTAAGAGGTAGTGGTTCAGGCGGCCTGTGCTTCGTTCTCAGCCGATTCAGGGATCGTCACGACGACGTAACAGCGCTGAAGTCCGAGGCCGGGCAGGCGCACAGAGGTGGAGGCCTTGCCATCTTTGCCTGGCTCTAATACCCGACGCCTCAGCAGCTCTTTGTTCACGGCATTGAGGTTCATGCCTCGGAAGATTTCAGAGCGCCAAGCTTCGGGGAGTACGTAATAGGTCGTCGTCGTGTGCGACGTGTCACCCATGCCGTGCTCCATCGACTTGCGAAAGCCGAGCCGGTCAATAGTGCGGGGGCCGTGTTCATCTACCTTGGCAGCGGTCGATTCCCAGCGTGTAAAGCGGCTCTCTCCAAAACGCTCAATCACCTGGCGCAGGCGTGCGAGAATCGCATCGCCTTCCATGTTTCCAGCGCCACCCCGCTCAGCCAACCAGGCATTCAGGCATACGCGAGCGGAGTCGAGCGCCAAACCATCCGGCCACCCCGTAACGCCCAGGGCGGTGGCCAGCTCTCCCGCAGCCGCTGCCAAACCGAAGCGGGTTGCGGCCCGCTGGGCCTGGCCGCTAGCACTGGCAGGGAGCGCTTCAGCAGTGAAACGCTCCACAGTGCTGCGTACCATGGCTGTATAGGCGCGCAACTTGGTCGGGTCGCAGAGGGCCGACAGGAAGGCAAGGGCAGGCGAGCCGTAAAACTTGGTCACCCGAGCCTTGAGCGCGTCTGACAGAGCGGCGGCATCGTCGAAGCCATGCAGTTCCTCGAACAGTCCAAGCCCTTTGCTGGCATCAGCAGGGACAGCAAGCAGACGTACCTCCATACCTGCTTTCAGATCCTTATTTGCCTCGGCCATGTGCTGAGCAAGGGTCTTTTCTCCGGTGGAGAGAAACAGCAAGCGCCACTCTTGAACTTGGCGCCCGCTCATGCCCCGATCATTGGCCCTCGCCTTGCCGGTGCCGTTGCCGAGCATGTAGACCGTTTCACCGATGATTCGTGGGTCGCACATCCCAATCTCATCGAGCACCAGCAACCCGTCCGAGTGCGCCGCCGCGATACTTTCCAGGGCGTTGTCCGTAGAGCGCCAGGAGCGCACCAAACGCGGCCCACCCCAAACCGAGGCCGCCACCTGCAAATGGGTGGTCTTTCCGCCCGAGCTATCACCGTACAGGTGGAAACCGCCCGATTCATGCCCAAGCAGGTGCAGTACCGCTCCAGCAAAAGCCACGCACACGACGAACGCCAAGCGGTTGTTCCCAACGCACAACGTGCCAATTTGCTGCTGCCACTGCTCGAGTGTTCCAGCTTGGGTAATGGGCGGGAGCTGGGCGCCAGCTTCGTAGAAGTGCAGGTATTCAGTGCTGGCACCAATTTGCCGATCCGGCACTAGATAAGCATCCCCATGCCAGCCCAGACGAGTGACCAATCGGGCACGCTCGGAGCCGTCGTAGCCTTGTAGGTAGCTCTGTAGGTCGTTGCGCGAATTGCGAGCAGTGCGCACAGGCGCCAGGCGCAGCCCCATATCGACGAGTGGCGCGAGCACTTCTTTGCCAAAGTCGCCCGCCATCGCCCTGGCCGGAATGTTGAGGCGCTTGCTTGCCCCATCCGGATCATCGAACTCCACAAGCAGGCCCCAGCCATGGCCCTTTTCGTCACGGGTGCGAGCCAATATCTCTAGCCGTGAACAAACTGGGCGTGCTTCGCCATCCTCACCGGCATAGAACACCCCATCCTTTGTGAGACGGAAACCGCTGGGGGCCGGGGCGGTTTTCTTCTCGGGTTGCGGCTTGGCCTGGGCAATGGCCTTGCTCTGCTTGATGGGGGTGTGGGTGACTGCAGATGCGAGGGTGAGGCAGAACAGTTCCCCGGTGCGTTGCAGCTCTGCCAAGTGTTGGGCAGTCCACCCTTTGGATTGGGCGTCAGCCGCATCGTCACCTTCGCGCCACTCGCCGCCTGGGGCGAAGATGGGATGCCCACCATCCATACGAGGGAGTTGCCCGAACGCCGTCAAGGCTACCGTCTGCACCGTGGCAGCTCCGAGCTTCCGCAGATGGTCGGCCAAGGCATTCATGCACTTCAAGCCTGGAACATCGTTGTCAGGCCACAGCAGCACGTCACGCCCGACTAGTGCCGCGAAATCAGCCTTTTGCCAAGAGTTCGTCCCGTTGGGCCAGCAGGTGGCAACATGTTCGGGCAACAGCTCGGCAGCCGCATCGGCGGCCTTCTCACCTTCACACAGCACTACTGGTGCCGCTGGGCGTTTAGCCAGCTCATCAAGATTCAATAGCGGACGTAGTTCAGGTAAGCCCTGCCAGCGCCAAGCAAGCGAGCCATTGCCCGAGTGTTTGCACCAGGTAAGTGGCGCAAACACTTTGCGCGCCGAGCCGGTCTCATCCGGCACCAAGTCGAAGCGATACAGCACCATGAGGGGCTGACCACTGGCATCGCGGTAGATCCAGACTTTTGAGGGCTTACCGTGCTGACTGTGCGTATGCATTACCTTCTGCATCGCCTGCTCAGGAATGGGAAGCACTGGGGTCCAGTCCTGTTTCGTGACTTTTGTACTGGGCGGCTTGGTGCTTGTGCTGCCTGGCTCGATGCAGAGAAAGGCCGCAAGTTTGTTGCAGGCGTCTATGTCAGTGACGCGATCCAGGTAGCGGACCAGGTCAATCAGATCGCCGCCTTTGTCACCCGTGGCAAAGTCACACCAAGTGCCTTTAGCCAAGTTGACCTTTAGCGAACCTGCGTGCTTGTCAGTTCGCGTAGGGTTTGGAGCGGTGTACTCCTTACCGCCATCCACCCGTTTACCGCCTGGCAACCAGTTAGAAAGGACTTGCTCGATTGACCTGAGGGAAGCGTGTTTGACTTCGGAAAAGCTGGGGCGCTTGCTCATTGGCGATCCCCTTGCACTAGGTGATAAGTGGACTTGTCGCCGTGCAAGGCCAATGACCGAATCAGTGCTACGGTGCCTTGGACGTCCCAAATAACATTCGCTATTACTGAGTCAGACAGCCTCTCAACATCCGGACCAGAATTGAACTGTGCCATGAGCAAGTGCAAAACGGCGTCGACGCGGGAACAAGCCGCAGTGATGGCATCAATTGGCACACCGACAGCATTTGTGGCGCATACGGATAGAAGGTCTTCGGGGAGACGCCCCTCAAGTCCCTTGGATTCAGATTTCATTGCACTCCCCCGACGTTTTCCAGGGAACGGGCAATGCTCATATGTCGGTTGTAGCGTGCGAGGCGGGTAGCAAGGCTGGAGTTTGCGTGTAGAGCGGCGAGAGCCATTGCCCGGTGGGCGGCGGCGCGGATTTTGGACGGATTGAGGGCGGGCATGTGTGGTACTCCAAGTTAGCTGGAGCTGCCACTGATCGTCGCCAAACGATTTTGGGTGGCAGCTGTGCGCAGGTTGGCGAACCGGGAACTTGGAACCCGGCAGGCCCGAAGGCCTCCCACGCACAGCCGCCATAACACGAAACGGCAGACACAAAAAAAGCGCCTGCTGTCGGATGGGGCGCCTATGCGCCAAGTATATCGGGTCGCCAAACCCGGTCACTGAATTTGCAGCGACGGACGGAGCATAGCGTCTCGATTTGATAAGAGCAATACGCGAGGCTTGCGCGATCACGCATGTCGTCATAGATTGAGGGGGCATACGAATGTACCTCTAACGCCTCCGGTTGCAGCCGGGGGCGTTTTCGTTAGTGCTTAGCGACGACGGGGCGGACCAGAGACAGCCAACTTAGATGCTGGCCATTGCGAGACTCTGAACGCATGTGCTCCAAGGCAGCGGGATTGGCCAGCAGATTGGGTATTAGTTGCCGCGCGTCTTCGATTACTACGCCCGATGGCACTTCGACGGCCAGCATCACCCATTCCAGCGACGGCCAGGCCAAGAGCAAAACGTGCGCGCCCTCAGAAATGGCACGATCACGCAAGGCGCGTAGGCGATCACGCCCCATGGCCACTGCAGGCCGGGCGCCTTCAAGTACTCCGACCGCGTCAAGGACGGTGTGTGGCAGGAAGATTGGAGTCATGCCGCCACCTTGTCGCGAGCGGCAATGCGGGCGCGGGTCCAGTCCAAAACTTCAGACAAGACCCAAGCGACAGGCGCACCGCGAGCGGTGCTATCCGTAAGTTTGACTGGCTGGGGAAAACCGCTTTCAGGCTGGCTCATCAGCTTATAGATCGTCGGACGCGCAAGACCTACCAGGGCGACCACATCTGTTATCCGGATCAGTCGTGTTGCTGGATCAAAACCGAGTGGGTTCGTGTCACCGAGGTCAGCTCTTGGAATTGACGGTGCAAGAGGGGTGGCGCTTGAATTGCTACGTGTAGTCATAGCTAGTTCCCTGTATTGGTATGAACAGGGCCAACTATTTATGCCGATTCACTGGGGAAAGAAACAGAGAAATTTCTAGCCGACTGGAGTTATCCCCATTTCGCTTCTTCGTAGCACCTTCGTCACATCTATACGACATTCGACCCCGACGAACGGTAGTAGTCGTCTACAACCCGCTGCACAGTGGTAAGGGGGTCAATTGCCCCCTTGATCGAGCCAGCTAGCCAAGTCATGAAGGTATACCACCCGTTGCATGCGTCCGCCCCACTCACCCTTCACTACGCGCAACGATATCCTCCCTTTACCAAACTCCCTGAGAAGCGCCGGCATCCCCATGTGCGAAAGATAGTGCTGTCGCACGAGCTCAAGCGGTAAGCACGTGCTGCCGTAACGTTTCAAAAGCATGTCGTATGTTTGGCTATCAATCATTTGCCCCCCCCCCCCGCGCCCCATGGCTGTGGGCTGAATTCCGCGCCGTTTAGATGTTTTGTGTCCGAACGAAAGAGCGACCGGCAGGAAAAGCTGGGCATTCCGGCTGTTACACTTTCTCGCTGTGTTACACCCGGGTGTAAGCCGACACCGCATAAGGTGTAAACACGTTTTCCTCAATAATTTCAATACGTTGCACCCTAGCGTTACACTGGTTACACCTGATACACCGGCCTTGAGGAGGCTGAGCATCTCCAACCAGATTTACCCAAATGTCCCTGTTCGATATTTCCCACCCAATCTGCTTCATGAATGAGGCAACCGCCCATGGGCAAAATCGTAGGGGGTGATCGCCTCCTTGCGATTAGCATCCAAGTAATCAGCCCACCACTGCACCATGAGCCTACGCTCTTGTATGTGCTCAGCCTTGTGGATGTAGGCAGCACGCACCGTGTTTCTCTCCTGGTGGCTCATTTGCCGTTCGACAGCGTCCTTACTCCAAAGCCCAGACTCAACCAGTGCAGAGCAGGCCATAGTCCGAAAACCATGGCCGCATACCTCTGCTTTGGTGTCATACCCCATACGCCGCAGCGATTTGTTCACGGTGTTCTCGCTCATGGGCTTCCAGTGATTGTGGTCACCCGCAAACACCAGATCGAAACGACCAGTGAGGTTACGAATTCTCTCCAGCATCTCTACAGCCTGTCGGCTGAGCGGCACCAGGTGTGGCGTGCTCATCTTGGAGCCTCGATGGGAGTTCTTCACACCCTCAATAGCCACTCTTTCGCCAGGGATTTCCCACATGAGCCTCCCCATGTCTATCTCTCCCCAGCGAGCGAAGCGGAGCTCGCTGGAGCGGATGAACACCAACATGGTCAGTTGCACCGCGAGCTTGGTCAGGCCGCGCCCGCTGTCGGCATCTATCCGCTGGAGAAGCTCAGGTAAGCGCTCGAATGGCAAAGCAGGCCGGTGCGCTGTTTTGCGGGTAGCCGTGGCGCCTTGCAGATCGATCGCAGGGTTGAAATCTAGATGGCCATGCTGAACCGCCATACGGAGGATGCCCGTCATGTATTGGCGTAGGCGTGCAGCCGTATCCAAGGTATCCCGTTTTTCCGCTGCTTTCAGCGGAACAAGCAGATCCCGTGTTTTGAGCTCCGCGACCGGACGATCACCGAGAGTGGGCAACAGGTGGGATTCAATGCGTCGCCACACGGTGGAAGCATGACCAGGTGTCCACTTACGAGCGCAAGCCGCATGCCATTCCTGAGCAAGCAAACGGAATGTATTCGACCGGGCGTTTACCGCTTCCTGTTTGTCCAAGCGCGCCTGCTCGATGGGGTCTTTCCCAGCAGCAAGAAGCTCAAGCGCCTGGGCGCGTCGCTCCCTGGCCGCTTTCAAGCCGAGCGCCGGATAGTTGCCAAACGTGGCTAAACCATCACGGCCATCAGGTTTGGTGTACTTCATACGCCAGGTCTTGACCCCTGACGGCTTCACCAGCAGATAGAGGCCTTTGCCATCGAACAGCTTGTAATCCTTCTCCCGAGGCTTGGCCGCATCACATTTGGGATCGGTGAGAGGCACCACTGTACGCGCCATAGGGATACGTTTCCTTGTCGAACCGAAATATCCCTAACCATATCCCTAAATCGCGTAGATGCCCAGAGACAAAACGAGACAAGCAGAAACAACAAAGCCCGCGCTAGGCGGGCTTTTCTGGGTGTTCCGTAGACAGTCATAGACTTCTGGAAACTAGTCTCTGGTGCCGGAGACAGGAATCGAACCTGCGACCTTCGCGTTACGAGTGCGCTGCTCTACCGACTGAGCTACACCGGCGTGTAGCGCAACGTACCACTGCTCACACCCGCAACGCAAACCCCTGTTTCCGCTGGTTTATTGCCCTACCCTCAAGCCCCCTTGCACCCCTTGGGCGCCAGGTCTTCCTCGATGTCGGTGGTGCACGCCCAGCCGCTGGCCGATCGGGTCAGGGTCAGCGCCTTGCCCAGCACGTTGGCCGGCGCATCCACCAGCGTGCAAGCAATGCTGGCGCTGCCATCCGCCGCCTTGCCACTAGCGGTGATCGCACAATGAGCGGTTGCCGGCTGGCCACCCAGTTCGGCCACGGCCGCTACGTCTTTCCCGTCATTCAACCGCAGGTCCATCGCCGTCTTCAGCGCGCTGATTTCCAGCAGGCCGGCCGCGGCCTTGGAGCGTGCCTGGTGGTTGGTGTACATCGGTAAGGCGATGGTCGCCAGAATGCCGATGATCGCGACAACGATCATCAGTTCGATCAGGGTGATACCGCGTTGCCCTTTCATGAACATCTTTCCTTTTTGATTCGCTTACACATTGAGGTGGGTTGCGCCCCAACCGGCAGCGGCGCAGTAGGCCTGAACAGACACCTTTTGTCACCCCTGCCCGCTTGGGCGTCATCTTCGCCGAACTACTCTAGTGAGCATCACGGACGCGCGCCCTTGCATGGACGCGGCAAGCTGTTTCCAGGCTTGTCGCGGGGGCAGAAAAAGGACCTTTGCATGACTTCAACTTCACTGCTTTACAGCTGGCACGGCATCGACGCCAACGGCACGCCGGTCAGCGGCCAAACGCCTGGGCGCAGCCCGGCTTATGTACGCGCCGGGCTGATTCGCCAGGGCATCACGGTGGCCAGTTTGCGGCCGGCCAGCGGGCTGGCGTTCAGTTTTCCGAAGCCGCGGGCGAAGGCGGACCCGGCGGGGTTCAGCCGGCAGTTGGCGACCTTGCTCAAGGCCGGGGTGCCGCTATTGCAGGCGTTCGAGGTGATGGGGCGCAGTGGTTGCGATGCGGCGCAGGCGGCGTTGCTGAGTAGGTTGAAACAGGATGTGGCCTCGGGCCTGGGGCTGGCGGATGCGTTGCAGCGTCACCCGGGATGGTTTGATGCGTTGTACTGCAACCTGGTGCGGGTAGGTGAGCAGTCCGGCACGCTGGACCGGCAGCTGGAGCAACTGGCGGGCATGCTGGAACAGCACCGGGCGCTGCACAAGAAGGTGCGCAAGGCGATGGTCTATCCGCTGCTGCTGTTGCTGACGGGGCTGGGGGTGTCGGCGATCTTGTTGCTGGAGGTGATCCCGAAATTCGAAAGCATGTTCTCGGGCATGGGCGCGGCGTTGCCGGCATTTACCCAATGGGTGATCGACTTGTCCACAGGGCTGAGCCGGTTTGCGCCGCTGTTGCTGGTGATAGGGGTGGTGCTGGGTTTGGCCGTGCGCCAGCTGTATCGCCAGCATGCGCCAGCGCGCCTGTGGATATCTCGGCGGGTGCTGGGCTTGCCGGTGTTCGGCAAGTTGCTGAGGGAGGCGGCGCTGGCGCGGTTTGCGCGTAGCCTGGCAACGTCGTACGGCGCCGGGGTGCCGTTGCTGGATGCGCTGGGCACGGTGGCCAGGGTGACGGGGGGCGAGCTGCATGAGCAGGCGGTGTTGCGGCTGCGCCAAGGCATGGCCAATGGGCAGGGGCTGAACCAGGCGATGGCGGGCGAGTTGCTGTTTCCACCGCTGCTGGTACAGCTGACGGCCATTGGTGAGTCCAGCGGCACGCTGGACCAGATGCTGGAAAAAGCCGCCAGCCATTACGAGGAACAGGTCAGCCAGGCGCTGGACCAGTTGACCAGCCTGCTGGAGCCGGCCATCGTGCTGATCCTGGGCCTGCTGGTGGGTGGCCTGGTGGTGGCGATGTACCTGCCAATCTTCCAGTTGGGTAGCCTGATCTGAACATGACTTTATGGACTTTGCTGGCTGAGCAGCCGGCGTACTTCCTCACCCTGGCCACGGTGCTCGGCTTGCTGGTGGGCAGCTTTCTCAACGTGCTGGTGTATCGCCTGCCGATCATGCTGGAGCGGCAATGGCAACGTGAGGCGCAAGAAGTATTAGGGCTGCCGCTTGCGCAACACGAACGATTCGACCTGTGCCTGCCGGCATCCCGCTGCCCGCACTGCGCGCATCAGATTCGCGCGTGGGAGAATATTCCGGTGCTCAGCTACCTGGCCTTGCGCGGGCGGTGCTCAGCCTGCCAAACGCGTATCAGCCCGCGCTACCCGCTGGTCGAGATAGCCAGCGCGCTGCTGTCGCTGGTGGTGGCCTGGCGTTTTGGCGCTTCGGTCGAGGCGTTGCTGGCACTGCCGCTCACGTGGTGCCTGTTGGCCCTGAGCCTGATCGATGCGGACCACCAATTGCTGCCGGATGTGCTGGTGCTGCCGATGCTGTGGCTTGGGCTGATCGTGAACGCCTTTGGCCTGTATGTGCCACTGGCCGACGCGTTGTGGGGCGCAGTGGCCGGGTACCTCAGCCTGTGGACGGTGTACTGGGTGTTCAAGCTGGTCACCGGCAAGGAAGGCATGGGCTACGGCGACTTCAAGCTGATGGCGCTGATCGGGGCCTGGGGCGGTTGGCAGGTGCTGCCGTTGACGCTGCTGCTGTCGTCGGTGGTGGGGGCGCTGGTTGGCCTGTGCCTGCTGCGTTTGCGCCGGTATGCGATGGGCACGGCGATACCGTTTGGCCCTTATCTGGCGATTGCGGGGTGGATTGCTGTGCTCTGGGGTGATGAAATATACGCCTCTTACATGCAACTGCTTGGATACTGATGGCCACTGCAGCCTTTACCCCCTGGATTCTCGGCCTGACCGGCGGCATTGGTAGCGGCAAGAGCGCTGCTGCCGAGCGCTTCGTCGAGCTTGGCGTGCACCTGGTCGACGCCGACCAGGCGGCACGCTGGGTTGTCGAACCTGGCCGCCCGGCCCTGGCCAGCATCGTCGAGCGCTTCGGCCCGGGTGTGTTGCAGGCGGACGGCCAGCTTGATCGCGGCGCCTTGCGCCAGCTGATCTTCGCCGACCCGGCGCAGCGCAAATGGCTGGAGCAACTGCTGCACCCGCTGATCGGGCAAGAGATTTTCAGCTACCTGGCCAAGGCGCAGTCGCCGTATGCGGTGTACGTGTCGCCGCTGCTGATCGAATCGGGGCAGTACCAAAAGACCCAGCGCGTGCTGGTGATCGATGCGCCGCAGGAGCTGCAAATAGCCCGTACCCTGGCGCGGGACAACACCAGTGCCGAACAGGTGCAGGCGATTCTGCAGGCCCAGCTGGCCCGTGAGGAACGCCTGCGCCATGCCGATGATGTGGTGGTCAACGACGGCGACCTGGCCGCGCTGCATGAGCAGATTGACCGCCTGCACCACTTTTACCTGACTTTGAAAGGAGGCCAGCCATGAGCCAGCCGTTGACCGTCGATTGCCCTACTTGTGGCGCACCTGTGGAATGGGCCGAGAAAAGCGCGTTCCGGCCGTTTTGTTCGGACCGCTGCAAACTGATCGACCTGGGGGCCTGGGCAGCAGAGGAGCACAAGATTGCGGGGTCGGAAGAGTCCGAAGATGAGCTGTACTCGGGGGACCTGGAGCCGCGGCACTGAGCTGATTGCAAGGCGGCTGTGCCGGCCTGTGGGAGCGGCCTTGTGTCGCGAAAGGGCTGTGAAGCAGCCCCAGATTCGGTGGTAACTCAAAAAATGCCGGGGCTGCTTCGCAGCCCTGTCG
>NZ_JBLZWV010000066.1:0-25694 GCF_056098905.1 Pseudomonas sp. TSO6
CTCAAAAAATGCCGGGGCTGCTTCGCAGCCCTGTCGCGACACAAGGCCGCTCCCACAGAGACCGCGTCAGGTTTTAGATGTGATGGCAGAGCCGCCGCGTGATCACCGCTCATCTTCCTTCCAGGGCGCCTGCAGATACCGTGTGCGGTTGAAGGTTTCCAGCCACTCCGGGCAAAACACCACCAGCGCACTGATCACCATGCCGTTGATGAACGCCTCGGGGAACATCATCAGCCATAGGTAGCCGACAAAGTCGCTTAGCCACTCCGGCAGGGCAAAACGCCCGTCGAGCCACAACAACCCTAGCGCCGCCGGTACGCAAACCAGCACGGTGAGCGCTGCCGGGAAGAACCCCGAACAGAAGATATAAACGAACAGGTTTCGCGGCTGGGCGCGCTCGACCACTATCGCGCACACCTCGGTAATCAGCACCGGCAAGCCAATCAGCAACAAGCCGTTCACCCCCAGCGCCGCCAGGTCCTGTCGCCCTAGCGCCAGCAAGCCAAGCTGGGCCATGAACCCGCCCAGCACCGCCAGCGGCCAGTCCAGCAACAGGGTGACCGCAGTCATGCCAATAAAGTGGTACGACACCCCGGTATCAAAATCGCGCCTCACCAGCCACAGCGCGAACAGGCAGAACACCGTGCCAAACAGCAAATGCTGGCGGCGCCGGTCGGTGAACAGTTCAACCCAGCGAACCCGGCTTACCGCCCAGATCAGCAACGGCACATAACCCAGCCAGCCAAGAGTAAGGGTGGTGCCGGACAACACCTGCGCGCTGATCACCTGAACAATACCCTTTGCAGCCATGTGGATAAGATCGAGTCTACACCCATTCTCCCTTTCCTTCGGCTGCGGTGGATTAGTGCCCTCATTCGATCCAGGAAGCATCGGTCAAGCCCGAAGAAATCGGGCGCACCTGTGCAAGCGTTGTCGGTACTGGGCTGATTCCCACGCTTAAACAGCATCTTACCGTCATCGATTAGCGGCTAAGCTTGTCTGCATGGATGACTCAGACTACCTGCGCCTGCTTACCATCCAGGCCGAACAAGCTAACGCCTTTCTCTCCAACGCCCGCAAGTGGGAGCGGGAGCGCTGGGTGTGCCAGCGACTGTTGCAGGGGTTGAACATCCCCTACCGCAGCGAGGACTTCACCCCGGCCGGGCAAGAGCCGCCCGATGTGCTGTTCCGCGATGCGGCCTTTGAGGTGTTTTTCGTGCTCGACGAGGGGCGTCGGCTGAACGATGAGTGGCGCGAAGAGCTGCAGCGCCGGCGCAGTGCGTTTTCCCTGGCACAACTGGTGCGCCGTGAAGCGCGCCCACGGCGCATCAGTGCCACCGAGCTGCTGGCGCGCTTGGCGCCTACCTTGCGCAAAAAAGCGCATAACTACCGGGAACGCGGGCTGGAGCTGAACGAGCTGGACATCATCGCCTTCTCCAGCCTCAAGCGCGAAGTGCTCGACCTCAACACCCACTTCCCGCCGCCCACCGAATACCTGCGCCAGGGCTGGCGCTCGTTGTCGCTGGTGGGGCCGACGTTTGCCCGGGTGCTGTTCGCCCACCCCGACGCGCCAGACTTCCTGCGTGGCAACCTGGGGCGCAGCATTGTTTTTGATGTGGGCATCAGTCTTTGATCCAGTGCAGCGAGTGTTTGCGATGGCGTACACTCGGCGCCAGAGATAGAAAGCATTATCATTTGTTTCAATGCGCCTGCACGAACGCTGTAGCGTTTGCGCAGTCACAAACGTCTACCTGACGAGGCCCACCATGACCAGCCGCCTGAACCCGGAAGATCAGCGTCGTGTCGATGAGTATCTGCGAGCCCCCCAGCACCAAGTCGAGCGCAGGCCCTTCCGGCCGTGGCTGCTCCTTGTGCTGGTGGTGGCCGTGACCATCGGGTTGGGTCTCATCAGCCGCCTGCTGAGTGGACTGGTGCTATGAGCTGCTTTGCGCTCGCCCTCCCCTCGTGCAGTTTGCGGCCGGCCCCCAGGGCCACGAATTCCGTAAACCTTATGAGATATCCCCATGACTCATCGCATCGTGATTGTCGGCGGCGGCGCCGGCGGCCTGGAACTGGCGACCCGCCTGGGTAAAAGCCTGGGCAAGCGCAAGCAGGCCGAAATCACCCTGGTCGACGCCAACCTCACTCACATCTGGAAGCCACTGCTGCACGAAGTGGCCGCCGGCTCGCTGAACTCCTCGGAAGACGAACTGAACTACGTGGCCCAGGCCAAGTGGAACCACTTCAACTTCCAGCTGGGGCGCATGAGCGGCCTGGACCGTGAGGGCAAGCAGATTCAACTGGCCGCCACCCTCGATGATGAGGGCCGCGAGCTGTTGCCTGCGCGTACTTTGGGCTACGACACGCTGGTCATTGCTGTGGGTTCCAACACCAACGACTTCGGCACCTTGGGCGCGGCGCAGCACTGCCTGTTCCTCGACACGCGCAAGCAGGCCGAGCGCTTCCACCAGCAGCTGCTCAACCACTACCTGCGCGCCCACGCCGGCGACGTGGCCAGCGAGCAGATCAGCGTAGCCATCGTCGGCGCCGGTGCCACCGGTGTGGAACTGGCGGCCGAGCTGCACCACGCCGCCCACGAACTGGCGGCCTATGGCCTGGACCGCATCCAGCCCAAGGACATGCACATCACCCTCATCGAGGCAGGCCCGCGCGTGCTGCCGGCGCTGCCGGAGCGCATCAGCGTGCCGGTGCACAAGACCCTGGAAAAGCTTGGGGTGAAAGTGATGACCAACGCGGCTGTCAGTGAAGTGACCGAGGACGGCCTGAAAACCAAGGACGGCGAGGTGATCCAGGCCAGCCTGAAAGTGTGGGCGGCGGGTATCCGTGCGCCGGGCTTCCTGAAGGACATCGATGGGCTGGAAACCAACCGCATCAACCAGCTGGTGGTACGCCCTACCCTGCAGACCACCCGCGACGACAACATCTTCGCCTTCGGTGACTGCGCTGCCTGCCCGCAACCAGGTAGCGACCGCAATGTGCCGCCGCGTGCCCAGGCGGCGCACCAGCAAGCTTCGATGCTGGCGCAAAGCCTGAAGGCGCGGCTGGAGAACAAGGCGCTGCCAACCTACGAGTACAAGGACTATGGCTCGCTGGTGTCGCTGTCGCGCTTCTCGGCGGTGGGCAACCTGATGGGTAACCTGATGGGCAGCGTGAAGCTGGAAGGCTGGCTGGCGCGGATGTTCTACGTGTCGCTGTACCGCATGCACCAGATGGCGTTGTACGGGTTCTTCCGCACGGCGTTGATGATGCTGGGGAGCAAGATTGGCCGGGGTACCGAGCCACGCCTGAAGCTGCACTGACAGGCACCCGCTCCTGCAGGCAATGCACTGACCTGTAGGAGCAGCCTTGTGCTGCGAAGAGGCCATTACCCGCAGAGAAAATCTTTTACCGTACCGGCCCTTTCGCAGCACAAGGCTGCTCCTACAAGGGCCTGTGTTGCGGTAAGAGGTGGGTTAAATTTGAGGCCAAAGAAAAAGGGCATCTCTTTCGAGATGCCCTTTATTCATGGTGGGTCGTGTAGGATTCGAACCTACGACCAATTGGTTAAAAGCCAACTGCTCTACCAACTGAGCTAACGACCCTAAAAATGGTCGGGGTGAGGGGATTCGAACTCCTGACATCCTGCTCCCAAAGCAGGCGCGCTACCGGACTGCGCTACACCCCGGGTCTTTCAAAAAAAAGGGCATCTCTTGGAGATGCCCTTCTTTACATGGTGGGTCGTGTAGGATTCGAACCTACGACCAATTGGTTAAAAGCCAACTGCTCTACCAACTGAGCTAACGACCCGGAAAATGGTCGGGGTGAGGGGATTCGAACTCCTGACATCCTGCTCCCAAAGCAGGCGCGCTACCGGACTGCGCTACACCCCGAGATGGCTCCGCGACCTGGACTCGAACCAGGGACCCAATGATTAACAGTCATTTGCTCTACCGACTGAGCTATCGCGGAACTGAACTTCGGTACAACTTACCGATTTGCTACTCCGAAGGCTGTGTTCGCTTCGGACTCTTTAGCTTCTTAGCTTTCGCTTTGTCGCTGCTGAGGCCGGCTATTCTACATTCTTCGTTTTGCTTGTCAACCACTTTTTTTCATTCAACTTACTGATTTGTAAGTTGTTTTGCGGTCACCGATGTTGCTGGTGATTCGCTTAGTGCCTGACAACGCGGCGTATATTAGGGTCACTCGAATTTTGATGCAAGCAAAAATTTCAAAAATTTCAGCAAGTTACCCTGAATTCCCCGAAAGCCCCGGTTTTACTGGGCTGTGCCGGCCTCCTCGCGGGTAAACCCGCCGCCACAGGGGCCCGATAGCGCCTGTGAGAAAGCAAAAAAAAAGCCCCGCAAAAGCGGGGCTCATGGTGAAACACATTACCCAAAGACGATTTCGTCGCCTTCCACTGTGGCGGTAATCGACGTACCCGGCACAAACTGGCCAGCCAAGATCAGCTGCGCCAGCGGGTTTTCGATCCAGCGCTGGATAGCCCGCTTCAGCGGCCGTGCGCCGTACACCGGGTCGTAACCCACGGCAATCAGCTTGTCTAACGCTTCCGGGCTCAGGCTCAGCGACAGTTCGCGCTCCAGCAGACGGCTGCGCAGGCGGCCCAGCTGGATCTCGGTAATGCCGGCGATCTGCTCGCGGCCCAGTGGCTCGAACACCACCACTTCGTCGATACGGTTGATGAACTCCGGACGGAAATGCGCGCCCACTGCATCCATCACCGCCGCACGCTGTGCCTCGCGGTCGCCTACCAGTTCCTGGATCTGCGCCGAGCCCAGGTTGGAGGTCATCACGATCACGGTGTTGCGGAAGTCCACGGTGCGCCCGTGGCTGTCGGTCAGGCGGCCGTCTTCCAGCACCTGCAGCAGCACGTTGAACACATCCGGGTGTGCTTTCTCCACCTCATCCAGCAGCACCACCGAGTATGGCTTGCGCCGTACGGCCTCGGTCAGGTAACCGCCCTCTTCATAACCTACATACCCTGGTGGTGCACCGATCAGGCGAGCTACGGAGTGTTTCTCCATGAACTCGGACATGTCGATGCGCACCATTGCCTCTTCGGTGTCGAACAGGAACTCGGCCAGCGCCTTGCACAGCTCGGTCTTGCCCACACCGGTGGGGCCGAGGAACAGGAACGAACCGCTTGGCCGGCTCGGGTCGGACAACCCGGCACGCGAGCGGCGCACGGCGTTGGCCACGGCGGTAACCGCCTCGTTCTGGCCGATCACGCGCTGGTGCAGCAGCGCTTCCATTTTCAGCAGCTTCTCGCGCTCGCCTTCCAGCATCTTGGACACCGGGATGCCGGTCCACTTCGACACCACCTCGGCAATTTCTTCCTCAGTCACCTTGTTGCGCAGCAACTGGTTTTCGGTCTTGCCGTGCTGATCGACCATCTGCAGGCTGCGCTCCAGGTCGGGGATTACCCCGTACTGCAACTCGGCCATGCGGCTCAGGTCGCCTTTGCGACGGGCGGCTTCCAGTTCCTGGCGGGCCTGTTCGATCTTTTGCTGGATCTGCGCAGAGCCCTGCACTTCGGCCTTTTCCGATGCCCAGATTTCTTCCAGGTCGGAATATTCACGCTCCAACCGCTCGATTTCTTCGGTCAGCTTCTCGAGGCGTTTTTTCGCCGCTTCGTCTTCTTCCTTCTTCAGCGCCTGCGATTCCACCTTCAACTGGATCAGGCGGCGATCAAGGCGGTCGAGCACTTCCGGCTTGGAGTCGATCTCCATGCGGATGCGGCTGGCCGCTTCGTCAATCAGGTCAATCGCCTTGTCCGGCAGCTGGCGGTCAGTGATGTAGCGGTGGCTGAGCTTGGCGGCTGCGATAATGGCACCGTCGGTGATGGCCACCTTGTGGTGCACTTCATAGCGCTCTTTAAGGCCACGCAGAATCGCGATGGTGTCTTCCTCGCTCGGCTCCTCTACCAGCACCTTCTGGAAGCGGCGCTCCAGGGCGGCGTCCTTCTCGATGTACTGGCGGTACTCGTTCAGCGTGGTGGCGCCGACGCAGTGCAGCTCGCCGCGCGCCAAGGCTGGCTTGAGCATATTGCCTGCGTCCATGGCGCCTTCGCCTTTACCGGCGCCGACCATGGTGTGCAGTTCATCAATGAACAGGATGATCTGGCCTTCCTGCTTGGACAGCTCGTTCAGCAGCGATTTGAGGCGCTCTTCGAACTCGCCGCGGTACTTGGCACCGGCAATCAACGCGCCCATGTCCAGCGCCAGCAGGCGCTTGCCCTTGAGGCCATCAGGCACTTCACCATTGATGATGCGCTGGGCCAGGCCTTCGGCGATGGCGGTTTTACCCACGCCAGGTTCACCGATCAGCACCGGGTTGTTCTTGGTACGGCGTTGCAGCACCTGCACGGTACGGCGGATCTCGTCGTCACGGCCAATCACCGGGTCCAGCTTGCCTTCTTCGGCACGCTTGGTGAGGTCGACGGTGTACTTGTCCAGCGCCTGGCGCGACTCTTCGGCGTTGGCATCATTCACTGCCGCGCCGCCACGCAGGTTGTTGATGGCGTTTTCCAGGGCTTTCTTGCTCACGCCCTGGCTCAGCAGCAGCTTGCCGAGCTTGCTGTTCTCGTCCATGGCAGCCAGCAACACCAGTTCGCTGGAAATGAACTGGTCGCCCTTCTGCTGGGCGAGGCGGTCGGCCTGGTTAAGCAGGCGTGCCAGGTCCTGCGACATGTTCACGTCGCCGGTGGGGTTCTGGATTTTCGGTAGCTGGTCGAGCTCTTTCACCAGTGCCTGGCGCAGGCTGTTGATGTCGAAGCCAACCTGCATCAGCAGCGGCTTGATCGAACCGCCCTGCTGTTCAAGCAGTGCCTGCATCAGGTGCACGGGCTCGATGGCTGGGTGGTCCATGCCAACGGCCAGGGATTGAGCATCGGATATTGCTAATTGCAGCTTGCTGGTCAAACGGTCTATTCGCATGGTGTACCTTCCTTTAAAGGGCAGGTCGGAGCGATGGACAGCGCCTGTTTATGAAGAAACCTGCCTGAGATGACCTTATAGATAAGGCTGATTCTGGAAGATTCAAGCGTAGCGGGGTTGACCGAAGTCAACCTGTTGGATTAACAGAGGCCATTCGCGGGCGAGCCCGCGAAGAGGCCAGTACAGGCTAGCGGGGTTGCAGCCACACCAGTGATGCGAAGCGCCCACCCTGCGGGGTACGGCGGTAGGAGAAGAACCGCGCATCACTGACCGTGCACAAGCCACCGCCATAAACAGCAGTCACCCCACAGGCAGCCAGGCGAATACGCGCCAGCTCGTAGATATCCGCCATCAGCTTGCCTGGCCGTTCGCCGTCGACGAATGCCCGAGCGGCTTGCGGGTGCACGGCGGTAAAGGCATCACGCACTTCCAGCCCTACTTCGAAAGCCTGTGGGCCAATGGCCGGCCCCAACCACACCAGCACTTCGTCAGGCGGCAGTGCCAGGCGGTCCAAGGTGGCTTCCAGCACGCCGCCAGCCAACCCGCGCCAGCCCGCATGTGCCGCCGCCACGCGAGTACCGGCCCGGTCGCAAAACAGCGCAGGCAGGCAATCGGCGGTCATCACGGTGCAGGCAATGCCAGGCTGGTCGGTCCAGCTGGCGTCCGCCTCGGGCACCACGGCCGGGTCGGCATCCGCCACCACCAGCCCATGCACCTGCTTGAGCCAGGCCGGCCGGATGGCGAACGTGTCGCTGAGGCGACGGCGGTTCTCGGCAACGGCAGCAGGGTCATCCCCTACGTGGTCGCCAAGGTTGAAGGTTTCGTAGGGCGGCAGGCTGACGCCGCCCTGACGGGTGGTGACACAGGCGCGCACCGAGGCCGGGGCAGGCCAGTCGGGAAACAGCAGCGACTGCGTCAGGCCACTCATCCGATAAAGCTCTCGCGGTCTTCGCTCAGTAGCGACAGCAACCAGAGGAAGTCATCGGGCAGTGGCGATTCCCACTTCATGATTTCACCGGTGATCGGGTGAGCCAACGCCAGGAAGCGCGCATGCAACGCCTGGCGCGGGAAGGTTTTCACCGCCTCGACCATGGTCGGGCTGGCAGCCGGTGGAATGCGGAAGCGTCCACCGTACGTCTGGTCGCCGACCAGCGGGAAGCCAACGTGGGCCATGTGCACACGAATCTGGTGGGTACGGCCGGTTTCCAGCTTTACCCGCACGTGGGTGTGTGAGCGGAAGCGCTTGAGCACCCGGTAGTGGCTGACCGCCGGCTTGCCGCCGTCGGTGACTGCCATGCGCTGGCGCATGCCGCCGTGGCGGCCGATCGGGGCATCGATCTTGCCACCGGAAGTTACCACGCCGATCACGATGCATTCATAAATGCGGCTGACCTTGCGCGCCTGCATCTGCTCGACCAGCTTGGTCTGCGCCTGCAAGGTCTTGGCCACCACCATCAGGCCGGTGGTGTCTTTATCCAGCCGGTGAACGATACCGGCGCGCGGTACGTTGACGATGTCTGGCACGTGGTGCAGCAGCGCGTTGAGCAGCGTACCACTGGCATGACCGGCGGCCGGGTGCACAACCAGCCCGGCAGGCTTGTTGATTACCATGATATGGTCGTCTTCGTAGACGATATCCAGTTCGATATCTTCTGCGATCCACTCGCCCTGGGCCTCTTGTTCGGCCTGCAGTGCTAGCAGCGAGCCACCATAGACGGTGTCTCGAGGGCGCACAACGGCGCCATCGACCGTCAGGCGGCCCTCTTTGATCCACGAAGTAAGCCGCGAACGCGAGTACTCAGCGAACAATTGGGCGGCGACCTGGTCGAGGCGTTGGCCGCCCAGTTCGGACGGTACCTCTGCGCTAAGTTGAATGATCTCGGACATGCTCGATTCGGCGGGCGCACAGCCTTTGGTTTCGGCTGCGAGCTTGTGGTTAAATACGGCTTCTTTTGTCCCGGGGTTGGCCGGGGCGCTCATCATAACAGGACGGCACCGCCCAAGACAGCGGCCGTCAAAGGGACGCAAGCCGCCATGCAAGTGAAACACCTGCTGCTGATCGCCATCCTCGGGCTTACCGCGGCCTGTTCCTCTAATAAAGAGGTCATTGACGAGAACCTCAGCGAAGCCGAGCTGTACCAGCAGGCGCAAGCTGACCTGGACAACTCCAGCTACACCAGCGCCGTGAACAAGCTCAAGGCCCTGGAATCGCGCTACCCGTTCGGCCGCTATGCCGACCAGGCGCAGCTCGAGCTGATCTACGCCAACTACAAGAACTCCGAGCCCGAGGCTGCCAAGTCGGCCGCCGAGCGCTTCATCCGCCTGCACCCGCAGCACCCGAACGTCGACTACGCCTACTACCTCAAAGGCCTGACCTCGTTCGACCAGGACCGTGGCCTGCTGGCGCGCTTCCTGCCGCTGGACATGACCAAGCGTGACCCAGGTGCCGCCCGCGACTCGTACAACGAGTTCGCCCAGCTGACCAGCCGCTTCCCCAACAGCCGCTACTCGCCCGACGCCAAGCAGCGCATGATCTACCTGCGTAACCTGCTGGCCTCGTATGAAATTCATGTGGCCGACTACTACCTGAGCCGCCAGGCCTATGTGGCCGCCGCCAACCGTGGCCGCTACGTGGTAGAAAACTTCCAGGAAACCCCATCGGTCGGCGACGGCCTGGCGGTGATGGTCGAGTCGTACCAGAAGATGCACCTGGACGAACTGGCCGCCAGCAGCCTGGAAACCCTCAAGCTCAACTACCCGGACCACCCGAGCCTGGCCGATGGCGAGTTCCAGCCCAAGCAGACCGAGTCTGACGGGCGCGGCTGGCTGTCCAAGGCCACCTTGGGCCTGATCGAAACCGATACGCCGCTGCCGCCGGGCGAAACTCGCGCCAACCAGGACGTGGTCAAGCAGTTCCAGGACGCGCGTGACGAGATGCCGCAAGAGCTGCTACCAAAAGACGAAAACGGCGATCCGATCGTGCCGGAAGGCCCGAAAGCAGCCGAAAAAGACCGTTCCTGGTTCAGCTACATGACCTTTGGTCTGTTCGACTGACACACAGCGGTAAATGAAAGGGAGGCCTTGGGCCTCCCTTTTTTATTGGCCGCGCCCTAGACTGTCAGCTTCTTCAATCGACAAGCTGGACACCATGGTTCGCCTACTTTTCTGGATCGCCCTGATCGCCGCCGCGTTCTGGCTGTGGCGCAAGTTCAAAGTCAGCCAACAGTCGCACCCCGAGGCGAAGCTGGATGCGCCCCTGCAGATGGTGCGCTGCGCCCATTGCGGCGTGCACCTGCCCAACGACCGGGCGCTGCAGCAGGGCAAAGAGTGGTATTGCAGCCAGGCGCACCTGCAACAGGGGCCTGGCCGACAAGGGTGAACACAACACCGCTGCAGGAGCGGCCTTGCCTCGCGATAGGGCCGCGACTACAAAGCATCGTGTACTCTCTGTAGCCCCGGCGATCTCAACCCAGACGCCCTTCTGGTGCATACGGCACCGGGTCGATGATTGGCTTGGCCTCGGTCAACAAGTCGGTAAACAGCTGGCAGGAAGCCGGCGCCAGCACCAGCCCGTTGCGGTAGTGACCGCAGTTCAGCCACAACCCCTCGTACCCTGGCACCGGCCCGATGTAGGGAATACCCTCGGGCGAGCCCGGCCGCAACCCGGCCCAGTGCCCCACCACCGTGGCCCCTTCGAGCCCTGGCAGCAACTCCACCGCCGATGCCTTAAGGCTTTCCAGCGCATCTTCGGTCGGGGTCTTGTCGTACCCGGCATGCTCCAGCGTGCTGCCCACCAGAATGTGCCCATCCCGCCGCGGGATCGCATAGCGCCCCTTGGCCAGCACCATGCTCGGCAAAAAGTCTTCAGCGCACTTGAACAGGATCATCTGGCCCTTCACCGGCTCTACCGGCAGTTCAAGGCCAAGGGTGCGCAGCAGGTCGCCACTCCACGCCCCGGCACTGAGCACCACCTCATCTGCCGCCAGCACGCCTTCGGCGGTCTGCACACCGGTGACGCGCCCGCCCTGCTGAACAAAGCCGGTGATCTGGCAGTTCTCTCGCAGGGTTACGTTGGGCAACGCCAGCAGCGCCGCCTTCAGCGATTTCACCAGGCGCGGGTTGCGCACGTTGGCTACACCGGCCATGTAGATGGCGCGCTTGAAACCCGGGCCCAGCACCGGCACCGCGTCGTAGGCCGCCGAGATATCCACGGCACTGAGCGGCCGCTGCTCACGTTCGGCCCAAGCCAGCGCTTCGGCTTCGTCATCCAGGTCGAGCCAGTACAAGCCCGTGGTGTGCACTTCGGGGTCGACGCCGGTGCTGGCGAACAAGCGCTCGCCCAGCTGTGGATAAAAGTCCTGCGACCAGTGCGCCAGGGCGGTGACTGCCGGGCTGTAGCGCCACGGGTACAGCGGCGAAACAATACCGCCGCCGGCCCACGACGACTCACGGCCGACTTCGCCCTGATCACACACCACCACCTGCCCGACCTTGGCCGCCAGGTTGAACGCCGTCAGCAGGCCGATCACCCCGCCGCCGACCACCACTACTTGCTTGCTCATCTGTCGATCCAACACCTGAAGTAAAACCGCGATGCACCGGGCATCATTCACCCTTCAGCTTCCCCAGCAGTGCTCGCTGCCGTCAACGGCCCCGGGGTTGCGCTGCACACCGGCCTGGTCGAGCTGGAAGTCGCCACAACCATCCTGCGCCATCAGCCCATGGGGCAGCCGCCGGGCGCGCAGCGTGAAGGAGTCGCTATCGCGCAGGGCCTGCAAGCTGTAATAGCGGGTACCGTCGGGCAAGGCCGGGTCGCCCTCGGCATATTGGCCGGTGCGTACGCGGTGGCGCTCCAGGCGCAGGGCGGCATCATGCAGCAGGCCAACCACTTCGCTGCGTGCGGCTCGCCGAAGCTGGTCGCTGTAACTGGGGTAGGCAATGGCTGCCAGAATGCCGGTCACGGCCAGCACAATCAACAACTCGATCAGGCTCAAGCCTTGCTGCATGTCAGTCTCCTCTCAGTCTTTGCCGCCAGGTGATGCGCCGGGTTGTGTCGCCAGCCACGGCGTAGACGGCCTCCAGCACATGCCGGGACTGGGTTTGCTTGCTGACACCAGTTATGCGGTACAGGGTAACCAGCTGCTCGTCTGGCATGTGCGCAGCGCGAGTGCTCGTGCCCAGGTTCTGTATATGGAAGTAACCGTTGTGGGTGCCCTGCCACTGCCCTGCCAGATCGTGCGGTCGGGCTGGTGGCAGGCACGCGCCACAAGGGTCAGGAGGTGCCCGCTCAAGTTCGTGTTTCCCTGCCTGCAACGCACCCTCGGCCTCTTCGAACGCTTGCAGACTATCGCTCAGGTATCCCGTCATTCGCGTTTCCGCCAAGGCGTCGCGCAGGGCAGATGCTGCAAGCAGCCCCAGCAGCATGCTCAGGACCAGGGCCAACAGAAGAACCACACCACGCTGGCGGCTCATGTAGCGGGTACCGGGTTGCGGAGTGCCACGCTCAGCGAGTGATGCTGCTCAAGCTGCAAGCTGGGTTCATACAATGTGAGTTGAAGATCGACCCGCTCCCCAGGTACATACCCCACTCGCAGCTCCCGTACATGATCGACCAGTGGCTGATTAATGTCGCCCCGCTTGAAGAAAAGCGTGGTGCCACTGTGCACATAGTGGTGGCGACTGACGGGCACAGCCATCAGTTTCTCATTGCCTTGTACTCGATGCTTATGAACCCTCACTTCGTTGGTACAGTTCGTTACCAGGGTCCACTCCGGGTCGCCCGCATACCCTGGCAGCTCGGCGACAACCAGGCTCAAGCTTGACGTATCGGCCTGCAGTGGCCGGGCAAAGGCAGGTTGCGCAGCCAAGTCCAGGAAGTCGCCAGGTTTGAGGCGCATACAGCCGAACATTCCGGCCATGCGCACGTCCTGCGCCATGCGCAACAACGCCTGCCGCGCCTCATCATTCATGCGCACCGCGGTACTTTGCAGGCGCCAGGCCTGGTGAGCCGATGTAAAGACCTGACTAACCGCCGCCAGTAATATCAAGCCGATACCCAGCGCCAGCATCAACTCAAGCAAACCAAAACCACTTTGGGCGCGCCTCATCGACGCCCCCGTTCAAGCTCACTGTGCGCCGCCATTGCCGCCTGCCCATCGCGACGCGCGCTGTCCGCAGCCTGCAATGCGTGCAACTGTATCGATGCCGTTGCGAACATGCCCACGGCCACAACCACGACTGCCAACAACACTTCCATGAGCGTCATGCCCCGTTGCCTCGCGTGCATCCCTGCACCTCCTGCGACTTTTCCTGCAATAGCCCTGAACCTGGCCGACTAGACCGCCTGGCCAGCGAACGTGAAGCTATAGCCAAGCACTTCCAGGGAGGAATGCATGGTGAAGCAACGAGGCGTAACACTGATACAAATGTTGTCGGCCTTGGCCATAGCTGTCTTGCTGACACAGCTCGGTATGCCGGCCTACGCCAGGATGAGCGACGACCTACACAGGGCAGCCGCTGCGCGTGATTTGGCACAGGCACTGCGCAGCGCACGCAGCCACGCGATGCTGCAAAGCCAGCCGGTGCTGGTGCAGGCGTTGGACGGTAATTGGGGGAATGGTTGGCGGGTGGTGCTGGAGCATAACCAGCAGCTGCTGCGCGAGCAGCGCCTTTCGAAGCCGCTCAAGATTACGAGCAATCGCGGGGAGCAGTTCAAGTTCAGTGCGCTGGGCGTTCCAATGACGCTGAACAACAGCTGGTTGGGGGCAACGCTGGAAGTGTGTGAACGCTCATCTGCCAGCAGCCGATATCAAGTGGTGCTGGCATCGACCGGGAGAGTCAGATTGCTTGCAGAGGACCGAAACAATACTCGCTGTGCAAGCACATAGCCTTGAGCCGACCTTGCCGGCGATGAGGCCAGTACAGGCTTCAGTCAGATCAGCGAGCGAACCCGCAGCTCTTTTGGCATCGAGAAGGTGATGTTCTCTTCACGCCCGTCCAGCTCTTCAGCACCGGTAGCGCCCCAGGCCTTGAGCTGTTCGATCACGCCACGTACCAGCACTTCGGGGGCCGAAGCACCGGCAGTGATGCCAATACGCGTCGCCTGTTCGAACCAGCCCTGTTGCAGGTCCTCGGCACCATCGATCAGGTAGGCCGGGGTGCCCATGCGTTCGGCCAGCTCACGCAGGCGGTTGGAGTTGGAGCTGTTCGGGCTGCCGACTACCAGCACCACGTCGCACTCGCCCGCCAGTTGCTTGACGGCGTCCTGACGGTTCTGGGTGGCGTAGCAGATGTCGTCCTTGCGCGGGCCACCGATGTTCGGGAAGCGCGCACGCAGGGCGTCGATGACGCGGCTGGTGTCGTCCATCGACAAGGTGGTCTGGGTCACGAAGGCCAGGTGGTCAGGGTCGCGCACCTGCAGCCTGGCTACATCATCTTCGTCTTCGACGAGGTAGATGGAACCACCGTTGCTGGCGTCGTACTGGCCCATGGTGCCTTCGACTTCCGGGTGCCCTTCGTGGCCGATGAGGATGCACTCACGGCCGTCGCGGCTGTACTTGGCCACCTCGATGTGCACCTTGGTCACCAGCGGGCAGGTGGCATCGAACACTTTCAGGCCACGGCCAGCCGCTTCCTGGCGCACGGCCTGGGAAACACCGTGGGCACTGAAGATGACGATGACATCGTCCGGCACCTGGTCCAGCTCTTCGACGAAGATGGCACCGCGGTTGCGCAGGTCTTCTACCACGAACTTGTTGTGCACCACTTCGTGGCGCACATAGATCGGCGGGCCGAAGACTTCCAGCGCGCGGTTGACGATCTCGATCGCCCGGTCGACCCCCGCGCAAAAGCCGCGAGGGTTGGCGAGTTTGATTTGCATGATCGGCTCCAGGCTTACAGGGCCTTCACCTCGAGGATCTCCACCTCGAAGGTCAGGGTCTTGCCAGCCAGTGGGTGATTGAAGTCGATGGTCACCTGGTCGTCATCGAACGCTTTGACCACACCCGGCAGCTCGGCGTTGGCGGCATCGTTGAAGATGATCAGCAGCCCGTCGGACAGCTCCATGCCCTCGAAGTTGGACCGCGGCATGACTTGCACGTTTTGCGGGTTGGGCTGGCCGAAGGCGTTCTCCGGGGCCACTACCACTGTGCGCTTGTCACCGGCCTTGAAGCCGAACAGCGTGTTTTCGAAGCCCGGCAACAGGTTGCCATCGCCAACCTTGAAGGTGGCCGGGGCTTTGTCGAACGTGCTGTCGACGGTGTCGCCGTTTTCCAGGTGCAGCGCGAAGTGCAGGGTGACTTCGGTGTTCTGGCCGATACGGGTGTCAGTCATGGACCGGATCCTCGGACTTCTTGCTCTTGAACATATCCAGCGCCAGCATCACCGCACCAACGGTGATGGCGCTGTCGGCCACGTTGAAGGCCGGGAAGTAATGGCGGTTTTGCCAGTGCACCAGGATGAAGTCGACCACATGGCCCAGCACGACGCGGTCGTACAGGTTGCCAATGGCGCCACCCAGCACCAGCGCCAGCGCCACGGCCAGCCAGGTTTCGTTGCGCCCCAGGCGCTTGAGCCACACCACCAGCACGGCACTGACCACCACTGCGATCAGGGCGAACAGCCAGCGCTGCCAGCCAGCGCCATCAGCGAGGAAGCTGAAAGCGGCGCCGGTGTTGTAGGCCAAGGTCCAGCTGAAGTAGTCAGGGATGACCACAATCTGCTGGTACATGGTCAGGGCGTTGTTGAAATACAGCTTGGTGGCCTGGTCGACGACCAGCACCAGCAAGCTCAGCCAAAGCCATGCAAGGCGCCCGAAGCGCCCCACTGCCGGGTTAGGCATAGTGACGCACCTCGCCCGAGCCGGTCAGGTTGTCGACGCAACGGCTGCAGATTTCCGGGTGCTCCGGGTGGCTGCCGACGTCGGCGCGGAAGTGCCAGCAACGGCCGCACTTGGCATGGCCGGACTTGACCACTTTCAGCTTGAGGCCTTCGACTTCGGTGGCCACGGCGTCCGCCGGTGCCTGCACGAACGGCACCACGCTGGCGGCCGAGGTGATCAGCACGAAGCGCAGCTCGTCGCCCAGCTTGCCCAGGTCGGCGCTCAGGCCTTCGTCGGCGTACAGAGTGACTTCGGCCTGCAGGTTGCCGCCGATGACCTTGGCGGTACGCTGGTTTTCCAGCTCCTTGTTGACCGATGCCTTCACCGCCATTACGCGGTCCCAATAAGCGCGGTCCAGCTCGGTGCCTTCCGGCAGCTCGCTCAGGCCCTGGTACCAGCCGTTGAGCATCACCGACTCGTTGCGCTCGCCCGGCAGGTACTGCCAGATTTCGTCAGCGGTGAACGCCAGAATCGGCGCAATCCAGCGCACCAGCGCTTCGCTGATGTGGTACAGCGCGGTCTGGCAGGAACGGCGGGCGACACTGTTGGCGCCGGTGGTGTACTGGCGGTCCTTGATGATGTCGAGGTAGAAGCCGCCCAGTTCCTGCACGCAGAAGTTGTGCACCTTGGAGTAGACATTCCAGAAACGGTACTCGCTGTAGTGCTCTTCCAGCTCGCGTTGCAGCAGCAGGGTACGGTCCACGGCCCAGCGGTCCAGTGCCAGCATGTCTTGCGGGGCCAGCAGGTCGCGGGCCGGGTCGAAACCGGACAGGTTGGACAGCAGGAAGCGCGCGGTATTGCGGATACGGCGGTAGGCGTCGGCGCTACGCTGCAGGATCTGCTCGGAAACCGCCATTTCACCGGAATAGTCAGTGGCCGAAACCCACAGGCGCAGGATGTCGGCACCCAGGGTGTTGTTGACCTTCTCCGGCTCGATGGTGTTACCCAGCGACTTGGACATCTTGCGGCCGTTCTCGTCCACGGTGAAGCCGTGGGTCAGCAGTTCGCGGTACGGCGCGTGGTTGTCGATGGCGCAACCGGTGAGCAACGACGAGTGGAACCAGCCACGGTGCTGGTCGGAGCCTTCCAGGTACAGGTCGGCGACCGGGCCGGTGGCGTGGCCGATATCGTGCGAGCCGCGCAGCACGTGCCAGTGGGTGGTGCCGGAGTCGAACCACACGTCCAGGGTATCGGTGATCTTGTCGTACTGGCCGGCTTCTTCACCCAGCAGTTCGACGGCATCCAGCTTGAACCAGGCCTCGATACCTTCCTGTTCGACGCGCTTGGCCACAGCCTCCATCAGTTCGACGGTACGTGGGTGCAGCTCGCCGGTCTGCTTGTGCAGGAAGAACGGGATCGGCACGCCCCAGTTGCGCTGACGCGAGATGCACCAGTCAGGGCGGTTGGCGATCATCGAGTGCAGGCGCGCCTGGCCCCAGGCCGGTACGAACTTGGTTTCTTCGATGGCCTTGAGGGCGCGCTCACGCAGCGGCTCGCCAGTGCCTGGCTGCTTGTCCATACCCACGAACCACTGCGCGGTGGCGCGGTAGATCAGTGGGGTCTTATGGCGCCAGCAGTGCATGTAGCTGTGGCTGATGGTTTCGGTGTGCATCAGCGCACCGGCTTCGCTCAGCTTCTCGACGATGGCCGGGTTGGCCTTCCAGATGAACTGGCCGCCGAAGAACTCCAGCGATTCGACGTACACGCCGTTGCTCTGCACCGGGGTGAGGATGTCGTCATTGACCATGCCGTAGCTCTTGCAGGTGACGAAGTCGTCTTCACCGTAGGCAGGCGCGGAGTGAACCACACCGGTACCGGCGCCCAGTTCGACGTAGTCGGCCAGGTAGACAGGCGACAGGCGGTCGTAGAACGGGTGGCGGAAGTTGATCAGCTCAAGGGCCGAACCCTGGGCAGTGGCGATGACCGAGCCTTCCAGGTTGTAGCGCTTGAGGCACGACTCGACCAGCTCTTCGGCCAGCACCAACAGACGCTCGCCGGTATCGACCAGGGCGTACTTGAACTCCGGGTGGATGTTCAGCGCCTGGTTGGCGGGGATGGTCCACGCAGTGGTGGTCCAGATCACGATGGCGGCTGGCTTGGCCAGCGCATCCAGCCCGAAGGCGGCAGCCAGCTTGGCCTCGTCGGCAATCGGGAAGGCCACGTCGATGGTCTGGGATTTCTTGTCGGCGTATTCGACTTCCGCTTCAGCCAGGGCCGAACCGCAATCGAAGCACCAGTTCACAGGCTTGAGGCCCTTGAACACGAAGCCTTGCTTGACCATCTCGGCCAGGGCGCGGATTTCACCGGCCTCGTTGGCGAAGTTCATGGTCTTGTACGGGTTGTCCCAGTCACCCAGTACACCCAGGCGAATGAACTCGGTCTTCTGCCCTTCGATCTGCTCGGCGGCGTACTCGCGGCACAGCTCGCGGGTGCGGTCGGCAGACAGGTGCTTGCCGTGGGTAACCTCGACCTTGTGCTCGATCGGCAGGCCATGGCAGTCCCAGCCCGGTACATACGGCGCATCGAAGCCGGACAGGGTCTTGGAGCGGACGATCATGTCCTTGAGGATCTTGTTCAGCGCATGACCGATGTGAATCTTGCCGTTGGCATAGGGCGGGCCGTCGTGCAGGACGAACTTGGGACGATCCTTGCCAATTTCGCGCAGCTTCTGGTACAGGCCAATGCTGTCCCAGCGCTGCAGGATCTGCGGTTCGCGCTGAGGCAGGCCGGCCTTCATGGGGAAGGCGGTGTCCGGAAGGTTAAGCGTGGCTTTGTAGTCGGTCATTTCAGGCTCTTCGTTAGCGGTTGAGCGTGCCAATGTGCACGTGCGGCGGCGATATCCGCATCGATCGCCGACTTCAGCGCCTCCAGGGAGGCGAATCGCTGCTCTTCACGCAGCTTGTGGTGGAACTCCACCGTCAGACGCCGGCCATACAGGTCGCCGGCAAAATCGAGAAGATGAATCTCCAGGTGCGGGCGCCCATCACCGGCAACGGTGGGACGCACGCCAATATTGCCTACACCCGGCCAGGCCTTGCCGTCGATTTCGATGCTGGCCAGGTAGACCCCGGACAGCGGCACGCGGCGGCGCTTGAGCTGGATGTTGGCGGTAGGTGTGCCGAGCTGGCGGGCCAGCTTCTGGCCATGCAACACACGGCCGGTGATGCTGTACGGGCGGCCCAGCAGGTGCTCGGCCAGTTCGAAGTTACCTTCGGACAGGGCCTTGCGCACTTCGGTGCTGCTGACCCGCAGGCCGTCCTGGATAACCGTGTTGGCTGCCTCGACGGTGAAGCCGTACTGCTTGCCGGCCTCGATCAGGAAGGCGAAGTCGCCGGCGCGGTCGCAGCCAAAGCGGAAGTCATCACCCACTTCAAGGTGGCGCACCCCCAGGCCGTCGACCAGGATGGCCTTGACGAAGGCATCGGCGCTGAGTTTGCTCAGGCGCTGATTGAACGCCAGGCACAGCACCCGGTCGATGCCCTCGGCGGCCAGCAGTTCGACCTTGTCGCGCAGGCGGGCCAGGCGCGCCGGAGCGGTATCAGGGGCGAAGTACTCGCGCGGTTGCGGTTCGAAGATCACCACGCAGGTCGGCAGGCCCAAGGCCTGGCCGCGCTCGCGCAGGCGCGCCAGGATTGCCTGGTGGCCGCGGTGAACCCCGTCGAAGTTGCCAATGGTGGCGACACAGCCCCGGTGCTCGGGGCGCAGGTTGTGAAGACCTCGAACCAGCTGCATAACGCGCTTCTTGCTCATAAAGTGGCCGATTATAACCACACCCGGGCGCCGGTGACAGGCAGCAGCGCCCAAGGGCGGCGTGGAATATGAAAAACCGACGCCTGACCCGCCTGACGCCTCAGTGCAGGGCCTTGCGAGCGAAGTGCCGGGGCCGGAAGCCGCACAGGTACAGGCAGCCGAAATACGTCACGACACCTGCCACAATCAACGCCCCAAGCCGCAGGAAGCGCTCAAGCATGATGCCCTGCTCCCAGGCCGGCATATAGTGCATGCCCGCCAACAGTACCGCCGACATCAGCACCACTGCAAAGACAAGCTTGAGCAGGAACATTGCCCAGCCTGGCTGGGGCTCGAACAACTGCTGGCTGCGCAGCTTCCAGAACAGCAAGCCGGCATTCAGGCAGGCACCCAGGCTGATTGCCAATGCCAGGCCGGCATGTGCAAGCGGGCCGACCAGGGCGAGGTTGAACAGCTGGGTACAGACCAGGGTGAAAATCGCAATCTTTACCGGCGTGCGGATATTCTGCTGCGCATAGAAGCCGGGTGCCAGCACCTTGACCAGAATGATCGCCAGCAAACCCACCGAATAGGCCATCAGCGCCCGCTGTGTCATGGCCGCATCAAACGCACTGAACTTGCCATATTGAAAGAGCGCAACGGTCAGCGGCTCGGCAAGGATGGCCAAGGCCAAGGTGCACGGCAGCACCAGCAGGAAGCACAGGCGCAGGCCCCAGTCGAGGATCCGCGAGTATTCCTCGCGGTCCTTGTTGGCGTAGGTCTTGGCCAGTGTCGGCAGCAGGATGGTGCCCAGGGCCACGCCCAGCACGCCTGAAGGCAGCTCCATGAGGCGGTCGGCGTAATACATCCACGACACCGAGCCGGCCACCAGGAACGAGGCGAAGATGGTGTTGATGATCAACGAAATCTGGCTCACCGACACCCCGAGAATCGCCGGCAGCATCTGTTTAAGTACCCGCCACACACCCGCGTCCTTGAGGTTCAGGCGCGGCAGTACGAGCATGCCGATCCTCTTCAACGCTGGCAGCTGGTACAGCAACTGCGCCAGGCCACCCGCCAGCACGCCCCAGGCCAGGGCCATGATTGGCGGGTTGAAGTACGGCGTCAGCAGCACGGCGAAGGCAATCATCGCCACATTCAACAGGGTTGGGGTGAAGGCCGGTACCGAGAACCGGTTCCAGGTATTGAGGATCGCACCGGCCAGGGAAGACAGCGAGATCAGCAATATATAAGGAAAGGTCACCCGCAACAGGGAGGTGGTCAGCTCGTATTTTTCTGCGTTGTCGACAAAGCCTGGAGCTGTTGCCCACACCACCCACGGCGCCGCGAGGATGCCGATGGCAGTCACCAGGGCCAGGACCAGGGTCAACAGGCCGCTGACATAAGCGATGAAGGTACGTGTCGCCTCCTCGCCCTGCTGGGTCTTGTATTCGGCCAGGATCGGAACAAAGGCCTGGGAAAACGCACCCTCGGCGAAAATGCGCCGCAGCAGGTTGGGCAGTTTGAACGCGATGAAAAAGGCGTCGGTTGCGACGCCGGCACCAAAGATGCGCGCCAGGATGGTGTCGCGAACGAAGCCCAGCACCCGCGAAATCATGGTGATCGAGCTTACTGCAGCCAGGGATTTGAGCAGGTTCATCGAAAAGATTCACGCCAATGGCAGAGGACGCTGCCAGACAGCGTCCGAATGTGCGATACTCCCGCGCCTTCGCAGGGGAGCCAAAAATTCCCGAGTGTACAGGTCGCGCAGCAGAAAGGAATCTTTCCCTCTTGTTGGCGCACCGCTCGGCGGAACCTTGCAGGTGGCCTTGACAATCGATCTCTTGATCGGCATGATTCGCGGCCTATTTTGTTTGCTATTTACCTAAAGTCTTTCGAGGAGCTCGACGGTGGCCAACACACCTTCCGCCAAGAAACGTGCAAAACAGGCTGAGAAGCGTCGCAGCCACAACGCCAGCCTGCGTTCCATGGTCCGCACCTACATCAAGAATGTAGTTAAAGCCATTGACGCAAAAGACGCCGAAAAAGCGCAAGCCGCTTACGTTCTGGCTGTACCTGTAATCGACCGTATGGCCGACAAAGGTATCATCCACAAGAACAAAGCTGCTCGTCACAAAGGCCGTCTGAATGGCCACATCAAGGCGCTGAAAGAAGCTGCAGCTGCCTAAGCGACGCGCTATTCGAAAAACCGACCCTAGGGTCGGTTTTTTGTTGTCTGCGATTTATGCTTGCGGGCAAGGCTCCATGTGGAACTCGGTCTTTGTGGGAGCGGCCTTGCGTCGCGAAAGGGCTGCAGAGCAGCCCCGGCAATCTCAGCTTCTGCGCTAAGACCGAGGGGCCGCTACGCGCCCCTTTCGCGATGCAAGGCCGCTCCCACAAAAAAGCGGGGCCGCGGTTGGCGGCCCTACTTTTACATTACTTGGCTATCTGAATCTTGGGCGCCCACTGCAGCCAGTCATCCTCTGCCTTGTCGAACAAGGCGAATGTCTGCTGCGGCCGTGCCGGGTTGCCCATCTGCTCGCCATCCGGTGTTGCAAAGGCGATACCGCCATCGATCAGAGTCTCCACCGACTCGGTACGCACGGTAGCCCCCTTGAACAGCCCCCAGTCGAAACCGAAGCCACTGCTGTTCCAGAACCGGCTGCCACTACGGACCAGGGCTGAATAGCGCGGCTCGATAAGGATATGGATCAGCACGCGGTCAGCGCTCTGGCCCAACTCGAAACCCGTCACCTTGCCAACCGCAACCTCTCGATAGGTCACTGGCACACCCGGCTTGATCGAACCACGCCGTGGCGCACTGAGCGTCAATGGCAAGCCCACCTCCGGCCCAGCCACTTGCGGGGCATCGGCCAAGGCGATGAAGTCGCGCTGCGGGCCACGGTCCTTGGCTGCCGGCTGCACCTCCAGGTACTGCCCGCCAATCAGCGTGTCGAGGTTCTCGGTGCGTACCAGGCCCAAGGCTGGCTTGACCACCCAGAACTGCGTGCCGGCACGGGCAATACGGTCCGCCGCCTCGGTGATTCGTGCCCGCAGCAGCACCGCCTGCAAGTCATTGGTCAGGTCGACGCTCTCGATACTGCCCACATCCAAGCCACGGAAGCGGATTGGCGTACCCGGCTTCAGGCCATCTGCACGGTCTACACGGACGGTGATCAAGGTACCCGCGCGGTTTACCGCTTCCTGGCTGTCATGCAGACGGAAGCGTGGAATGTGGCGCTTCAGCGCCACATCGGGCCGTGGCGTGTCGAACGCAATACCGCCGGCCATCAGTGTTTGCAGCGATTCACTCTTGATCTTGATGCCCGACAGCCCCCCGGTCAGGGTAATGCCACTGACGTTCCAGAAGCGCGACGAGCCGTTGACCAGCTTTTCGTATTCCTTCTCGATATGCACCCCGATCAGGATACGGTTGCTGTTACGAGCAAACTGGTAGCTCTGCACGCTACCCACCTTGACCTGGCGGTACATCACCGGGCTGCCAATTTCCAGAGAACCCAGGGTATCGGCGAACAACACCATGTGCAGGCCTGGCGCCTTGAGGTCGAGCGGCGGCGCCTTGGCGCGGGCCTCGAACTCACGCTCGGGCCGTTCCCCCTTCTCACCCGGGCGGATGGCGATGTAGTTACCTTTGACCAGCGCCTCCAGGCCGGTGATACCTGCCAGGGAAATCGACGGCTTGACCACCCAGAACTGCGTGCCCTCGACCAGGTAGTCTTCGGTCAGCGGGTCCAGCGTCAGCTCGGCCGATGCGCTGGACAGGTTGTCTTCCATCTTCAGGGCTTTCAACGAGCCCACCTGGATGCCCTTGTACATGACCGGCGTGCGGCCTGCCTGCAGGCCCTCGTAATCGCTCAGCTTTACCTTGACCCGTATACCCGCCTGGGCGGCGTCGAAGTCTTCATAAAGGCGGAATGGCAGGCTAGGATCGGTAGGCGGGCTGTCCTTGCGGTACTCCGGCGTGGCAAAGGCGATACCACCGGCCACAATGCTCGACAGCGACTCGCTGCGCACCTTCACACCTGACAGCGAAGCATCGATGCTGACGCCGCTGGCGTTCCAGAAACGCGTGTGCTTGCGCACCAGGCTGGCGTAGGCGGGCTCGATGAACACCTTGATCTCGACGGTGCTCTGGTCCTCGGACAGGCGATAGCTTTTCACCCGACCCACCTGGATCTGCTTGTAGAAGATCGGGCTGTCACGGTTGAGCGAACCCAGCCTGTCGGCTTTGAGGGTCAGATGCAGGCCAGGCTCCGAATCCGAGAGCGGCGGCGCAACCTTCAGGGCGGTAAAGCGCTTGGTACGCTCCCCCTCCCCCGGGCTGACGGCAATGTAGTTACCCGACACCAGTGTTTCAAGGCCGGTAATACCCGCCAGGCTGACACTCGGCTTCACCAGCCAGAAACGCGTGCCTTTGGTCAGGTGTGGTTCGGCGTCCTTGTTCATCTCGATGGTGGCGATCACACCTTGGTTGTCGCCCTTGGCGTCGAGCAACAAGCTCTTCACTTTGCCTACCGGCATGCCCTTGTAGATGACTTCGGTCTTGTTGGCGACGATACCTTCACCCGACTCGAAGCGGACTTCAATTTCCACGCCGGCCTTGCTATAGGCCTGCCACGCGAGCCAGCCACCGATCATCAGGGCGATCAAAGGCAGGATCCAGATGGCCGACCAGTTCGAGGCTGGCCGGGTTTTAGCCGTTGGCAGGTCACTCATGGTCGTCATCCGACTCCGTGTTATCCCAAATCAGTCGGGGATCGAAAGTTAAAGCGGCAAGCATTGTCAGGATCACCACAGTTGCAAAGGCGACAGCGCCCAGATTGGCTTCGACACTGGCTATTCGGCCGAAATTCACCACTGCCACCAGGATGGCGATGACGAAGATATCGAGCATGGACCAGCGCCCAATGAATTCGATGAAGCGGTACATCAATATCCGTTGCCGCGCTGAAAGCGGCTGGTGGCGCTGAACGGAGTACAACAGCAAGCCGATGCCCACCAGCTTGAAGGTGGGCACCAGGATACTGGCAATGAACACCACCGCGGCAATGGGCACCATGCCGTGCTTGAGCAGGGTGATGACGCCGGACATGATCGTGTCGGGGCTGCCTTGGCCGAGTGTACTCACGGTCATGATCGGCAGCAGGTTGGCCGGGATGTACAGGATCGACGCCGCAACCAGCAACGCCCAGGTACGCACGATACTGTTAGGGCGGCGCGCATGCACAACGGCGCCGCAGCGCGTGCACGTCTGCGAAGTGCCATCTGGCGCTTGCTTGTTCAGTTCGTGACATTCATTGCAGACAACAATGCCTGCATCAATCGCCCGCATGCAGGTCCTCCCCCGATAGCGCACTCCAGATCTGGTGCGGCGACATCACCACCTCCAGCCATACCTGGACCAATAACAGACTGATGAAGCAGAACAGCCCCAGGCCCACGGTCAGTTCTGCCAGGTCTACCAGCTTGACGATAGCCACCAGCACACCCATGAAATAGACCTCAAGCATGCCCCAGTCACGCAAGTGGTGATAGATGCGGTAGAACAGCAGGCCGAAGTTGCGCCCCACGTTCAAGCGGATACTCAGCAATACCGCCAGCTGGCAGAGCAGTTTTGCCAGGGGGATGGCCATGCTGCACAGGAACACGACCATCGCCACGCCACGCATCTGCGAATTGTACAGGCCCAGTACGCCACTCCAGACAGTATCGTCCGAGGTCTGGCCAAGCAGGTGCAGTTGCATGATCGGTAGAAAATTGGCAGGTACGAACAGCAACAGCGCGGTCAGTACCAGGGCCAGGCTGCGGTTGACTACATTGTGCCGGTGGGCATAGAGCTCGTAGCCGCAGCGGGGGCATTCGGCTTTTTCATCGCGCTGCAGCACAGGCTTGCGCAGCAGCAGGTCGCATTCGTGGCAGGCGACAAGCTCGTCCAACGGCAATTGGGCCAGGGCTTCGGGTTCGACAGGATTGGGCATATAGCGCTTCTGGATAGGTGCGTGGGCCTATTCTAGTGTTCTGGCTCGAATTGTGGGAGGCGACTTACCACAGATCCCTGTAGGAGCAGCCTTGTGCTGCGAAGAGGCCATTGCAGCCGAAGATAATCTTTAGCC